>JANLZT010000300.1:0-4426 GCA_031366465.1 Betaproteobacteria bacterium
TTGGGGGTGGAATGCTCCACCGTCGACGGCAAATTGATGATGCATTTGCGGGCCGGTGTGGGCTGCCACACAGTGGTGACGGCATCCACCACCCGCTTGGAAAACGCCAGCTCGGTGCCCGAGAACATCTCGGGCGAATACTGCAGGGTCCAATCGGTGCCGGGCTGTTGGGCGGCCAGGTCGCGCACCATCGCGGCATGGCTGGTGGCCAGCTCGACGATGCCGTCCTCGTCCAGGCCCAGCACCACTTTGCGCATCACCGGGGCCACCGCGTTGTACAGGTGCACGATGGCACGCGGCGCGCCCTGCAAGGCCTCGAAGGTGCGGGCGATCAGGTGGTCGCGGGCCTGCGTCAGCACCTGGATGGTGACGTCGGCGGGGATCAGGTCTTGCTCGATCAGCAGCCGCACAAAATCAAAATCGGCCTGCGAGGCCGACGGGAAACCGACCTCGATCTCCTTGAAGCCGATCTGCACCAGGGCCTTGAAGAACTGCAGCTTGCGCGCCGGGTCCATCGGCTCGATCAGGGCCTGGTTGCCGTCGCGCAGGTCCACGCTGCACCAGACCGGCGGCTGGCTCAGCACCGCATCGGGCCAGCGGCGGTCGGGCAAGGGCACGGGGGCAAAACGTCGGTACTTGGCGGCAGGGTTGTCGAGCATCGGCATGGGTCATCTCCTTGGGGGGTTGAGGTGCACCGCAGCGGTTTCGAGGGCCAGAAAAGCAAACGGCCCGCTGCGTTGCGCTGGCGGGCCGTCGATCCGGGGGTACTTGAAGCTCGGTACAGGTCGTGGATGATCAGCGCGCCAGGGGCACGCTTAGTAGCAGGGCTGAACGAATCGACATGGAGCGCGAATGTAGCATGCCAGAGGTTCAGCGATGAAAGTCAGCGATGAGAGTCACCGATGCAAGCCGCGCTCGTCGGGCTCGTCAGTGGACGTTGCAATCACGCTCACCGGCGTGCCCTTCATGCGGCGGTAGATGTACATGCCGTAGCCCGACAGGCCGTAGAGGATGAACAGGCCGAACAGCATGCCCGGCACATGCAGGTTGATCAGCGCAATGCCCAGCGCGATGGCCACGATGACCACAAAGGGCACCGATTTCTTCAGGCCGAAATCCTTGAAGCTGTAGAAGGGCACGTTGGTGACCATGGTCAGGCCGGCATAAAGGGTCAGCGTCCAGGTGGTCCAGACCAGCCAGGGGATGTCGCGCACGCCTTCGCGGAAGCCCGCGTCGTCCATGATCCAGATGAAGCCAGTCACCAGCGCCGCCGCCGCCGGGCTGGGCAGGCCCTGGAAAAAGCGCTTGTCAACCACGCCGATATTGGTGTTGAAGCGCGCCAGCCGCAGCGCCGCACAGGCGCAGTAGACAAAGGCTGCTGCCCAGCCGGCCTTGCCAAGACCTTTCAGCGCCCATTCGTAGACGATCAGCGCTGGCGCGGCACCAAAGCTGACCATGTCCGACAGGCTGTCCATCTGCTCGCCAAAGGCGCTTTGGGTGTTGGTCATGCGCGCCACCCGGCCGTCCAGGCTGTCGAGCACCATGGCGCAAAACACGCCGATGGCGGCGTTGTCAAAGCGGCCGTTCATGGCCATCACCACCGCATAAAAGCCGCCAAACAGCGCTGCCAGGGTGAACAGATTGGGCAGCACATAGATGCCCTTGCGGCGTGGTCGCGGCGGCGGCTCGTCGTCAAGGGGCGACGGATCGGGGACGGTGGGGAGGTTTTCAGGCATGGGCAAATTGCAATTTGACGGGGCAAGGATACCCGAGCGCTGCGGCCATGCTGATCGCATCCACAGCGCCCGCCGGCCCGTATGCTCCAAAGCACACATCGCCACCGGGAGCCACCGATGACCGCCAAGCTCTCCCCCGCCACCACCGCCCCGAGCCAGCCCGCTTACCAGCCCGTCTGCCCGCCCGGCCCGCCTGGCGCGACGAGCCCGCTGGTCGGTTTGCTGGGCATGTTGGCCCTGCTGCTGGCTGTGCTGCTGTCAGTCGGCGGCTGCGCCGGCCTACCTCAAGCCAGCCCGCGCAGCATCTCGACCGCGCTGGCCCCACAAGATGACAGCCCGCTGGTGCGCGCCGCCCGCCAGTCTTCGCCCGACCCGGCCTTGTCGGGCTTCAGGCTGCTGCCGCTGGGCAGCTACTCGCTGGACGCGCGCCTGCAATTGATCCAGCGCGCCCGCCATTCAATTGACGTCCAGTACTACGTGCTCGACAACGATGCCACCGGCCGTTTGCTGCTCAGCCGGCTGGCCGACGCGGCCCAGCGCGGCGTGCGGGTGCGCCTGCTGATCGATGACTTGTACACCACCCACACCGACGGCCTGCTGCAGGCGATCAACGCCATCCCGGGCGTGCAGGTGGCCCTGTTCAACCCCTTCATGGTGGCCCGCAGCAGCGGCCTGGCCGGCCGCTTTGCCGCCAATCTGCTGGACCTGCGGCGCCTGAACCACCGCATGCACAACAAGCTGCTGGTGGCCGATGGTGCGATGGCCGTGGCCGGCGGCCGCAACATTGCCGACGATTACTTCCAGCGCGGCACCCAGCAGAACTTCGTCGATCTGGATGCGCTGATGGTCGGCCCGGTGGTGACGGCCTTGGCCGCCTCCTTCGACCAGTACTGGAACAGCCCGGTGGTGCTGCCCATTGCCGCCGTGGCGGCCGGCGGCCTTGGCGCTGACGCGCTGCGGGCGCAGTTCCAGGCCGCCACCGCCGATGCCCGCGCTGCCCCGGTCTTGGCGCTGCCCGAGGTGGACGCGCTGGGCTACGGCCCCGTCGGCGACGAGCTGGACGCCGGCCGGCTGGGCCTGATCTGGGGCCGCGCGCTGGCCCTGGCCGACCCCCCCGACAAGCTGGCCCGCGATGCCGACAAGGCCTGGGCCGACAGCCTGGCCTACCAGGCGCTGATGAAGATCTGGACCGCCGACCACGAGGTGACCATCACCTCGCCCTACCTGATCCCCGGCCCGCTGGGCATCGCCGCCTTCGAGGCGCTGGGCCGCAAACAGGTCAAGGTCACGGTGCTGACCAACTCGCTGGCCGCCACCGACGAGCCGGCGGTGCACACAGGCTATGTGCGCTACCGGCCGCAGTTGATCGACGCGGGGGTCGAGCTGTATGAATTGAGCCCATCGCGCACCCAGAAAGGCACCCGCCTGGGCCTGTTCGGCGCGTCGATGGGCCGGCTGCACGCCAAGACGGCGGTGGTGGACGGCGACAAGACCTTCATCGGGTCGATGAACCTCGACCCGCGCTCACGCACCCAGAACACCGAGCTGGGCGTGTTTGTCGAAAGCCCCGAACTGGCCCGCGAGATGCTGCGGGTGATCAAGATCAGCCGCACCCAGAACGCCTACCGGGTGCGCCACACCCAAGGCCGCCAATTGCAATGGGTGGCGGTGGACGACGACCGCGAAACGGTGCTGGACCAGGAGCCCGAATCAACGCTGTGGCAGCGCCTGCAGAACCTGCTGTTGGGCGGCGTGGTGCCTGAGCAATTGCTCTGAGTCCGGCAACAAAAAAGCCGCCAGCAAAGCTTGCAGGCGGCTGTTGTCAAACGGTCAAGCCCCGATCAGTTGCGCGACTTGTCCACCAGCTTGTTGGCCTTGATCCACGGCAGTGAGTGACGAAAAAGCCGCCTGCAACTGCTTGCAGGCGGCCGGCGCGAACGGGCCCGCGCTTGCAGGCGGCCGGCGCGAACGGGCCCGCGCTTGCAAGCGCGGGCCTGCCGTTCAAGGCGTGCTCAGTTGCGGCTCTTGTCCACCAGCTTGTTGGCCTTGATCCACGGCATCATCGCGCGCAGTTTTTCACCCACCACCTCGATCTGGTGCTCTTCCGTCAAGCGGCGGCGTGAGATCAGCGTGGGCGCACCGGCACGGTTCTCCAGGATGAAGCTCTTGGCATATTCGCCCGTCTGGATGTCGGTCAACATCTGCTTCATCGCCTTCTTGGTGTCGCTGGTCACCACTTTCGGGCCCGACACGTACTCACCGTACTCGGCGTTGTTCGAGATCGAGTAATTCATGTTGGCAATGCCGCCCTCGTAAATCAGGTCCACGATCAACTTGAGCTCGTGCAGGCACTCGAAGTAGGCCATCTCGGGGGCGTAGCCCGCTTCCACCAGCGTCTCGAAACCGGCCTTGATCAGCTCAACCGTGCCACCGCACAGCACGGCTTGCTCACCAAACAAATCGGTCTCGGTTTCTTCGCGAAAGTTGGTCTCGATGATGCCGGCCTTGCCGCCGCCGTTGGCCGCCGCGTAGCTGAGCGCCAGATCACGCGCCTTGCCGGTTTTGTCGGCATGCACGGCGATCAGGTGCGGCACGCCGCCACCCTGGGTGTACGTGTTGCGCACGGTGTGGCCGGGGGCTTTGGGCGCCACCATCCAGACATCGATGTCGTCACGCGGCACCACCTGGCC
>JANLZT010000362.1:0-2565 GCA_031366465.1 Betaproteobacteria bacterium
GTGCTGATCCACGCGCTGCCGATCTTCCATGTGCACGGCCTGTTTGTGGCCTCGCACGGCGCGCTGCTCAATGGCAGCAAGATGATCTGGTTCGGCAAATTCAACCCCCAGGCCACGATTGCCCGGATGGCCGAGGCCACGGTGATGATGGGCGTGCCCACGCTGTATGTGCGGATGCTGGCCGAACCCACGCTGACCCGCCAGGCCAGCGCCCACATGCGCTTGTTCATCAGCGGCTCGGCCCCGCTGCTGGTGGAGACCTTCGACAGCTGGACGCAGCGCACCGGCCACACCCTGCTGGAGCGCTATGGCATGAGCGAGACCGTGATGCTCACCAGCAACCCCTGCCGCGCCAGCGACGGCCCGCGCCGCCGCAGCACCGTGGGCCCGGCCCTGCCGGGTGTGGCCGTGCGCGCGGTGGACTACGGCACCACCCCGGCCGGCACGCCCTGCGCCAGCGGCGAGATCGGCAACATCGTAGTGCGGGGCCCGAAGTTGTTTGCGGGCTACTGGCGCCTGCCCGAGAAGACCCAGCAAGAGTTCAGCACCGACGAGCTCGGCCAGCCCTGGTTCAAGACCGGCGACGTGGGCAAGATCGAGGCCGATGGCTATGTGACCATCGTCGGCCGCAGCAAGGATCTCATCATCAGCGGCGGCTACAACGTCTACCCGGCCGAGATCGAGGGCTACTTGAACGAGCTGCCCGGGGTGGCCGAATCAGCGGTGGTGGGCGTGCCCCATCCTGACTTTGGCGAGGCGGTGGTGGCGGTGGTGGTGGCCCAGCCCGGCGCGGCGCTCGACAGCGCCGCGCTGTTGGCCAAGATCAAGGGCCAGATCGCCAACTTCAAGGTGCCCAAGCACCTGTTCGTGGTGGCTGACCTGCCGCGCAATGCGATGGGCAAGGTGCAGAAGAACCTGCTGCGCGAGCAGCACAAGGGCTTGTTTGCATGAGCGGTGTGACGCTTGAGTGCGACCGCTGCCCGCGCTGCGGCGGCGGCTTCCACTGCGGCGTGCAAGACGCCACGCCCTGCCCTTGCACCACGGTAAAACTGTCAGCCGATTTGCGGGCCAGCCTGCGCCAGCGCTACATCGGCTGCCTGTGCGGGGCCTGCCTGCAGGCGCTGACCGCCCAGGCCCAGGCCAGCGCTCAAACCTTGCGCAACACCACGCTGCCCACCGAGTAACCGGCGCCAAACGAGCAGATCACGCCCAGGTCGCCGGCCTGCAGGTCGGCACGGTGGTGGTGGAAGGCGATGATCGAGCCGGCCGATGCGGTGTTGGCGTATTCGCTCAGGATGATCGGCGCCAGGTCGTCGCCCACCTCCTTGCCCACCAGGCGCTTGACGATCAACTGGTTCATGCCCAGGTTGGCCTGGTGCAGCCAGTAGCGGCGCACCTGGGCCGGCGTGAAGCCCAGCGCCTGCAAATGGCCCTCGATGTGGGCGGCGGCCATCGGCACCACCTCTTTGAAGACCTTGCGGCCCTCTTGCATGAAGGTCTTGTCGCGGGCGTCGGGGTCGGTGTCCTCGCAGCGGTTCAAAAAGCCGGCGTTGTTGCGGATGTTGTTGGAGAACTTGGTCGCCAGCTTGGTGCCCAGCACCCGCCATTGATCGGCGGCGCTGGCGGTCTCGGCCGCCTCGACGATCACTGCCGTGCAGACATCGCCAAAGATGAAATGGCAGTCGCGGTCGCGCCATTCCAAATGGGCCGAGGTGATCTCGGGGTTGACCACCAGCACGCAGCGGGCGCTGCCGGTGCGCACCGCGTTCACCGCCTGCTCGATCGCAAAGGTGGCCGACGAGCAGGCCACGTTCATGTCAAAGCCAAAGCCCCCGGCGCCGAGGGCGGCCTGGATCTCGCAGGCCATCGCCGGGTAGGCGCGCTGCATATTGGCTGCGGCGCAGTAGACCGCATCGATGTCACGGGCCTGCCGGCCGGCGGCGGCCAGGGCCTTGGTGGCCGCGTCCACCGCAATCTCGGCCATCAGGGACAGCTGGTCGTCAGCGCGCGGCGCGATGTGCGGCTTCATGCGCTGCGGGTCGAGCACGCCGGTCTTGTCAATCACATAGCGCTGCTGGATGCCCGAGGCCTTTTCGATGAACTCGACGCTGGACGGCACCAGCGCCACGCGCTCACCGGCCGCAATCGCCAGCGCATGCTGGGTGTTTTGCAGCGCGGCGTAGGCGTTGTAGGAGGCCACCAACTCGGCATTGGTGATGACATGCGGGGGCTGGTAGAGCCCGGTGCCGGAGATGACGACTTCTTTCATGGCTGCAGTTTAGGCCGGCCACCCGGCACGCCGGCACCGGGTCTGCCCGGCCTTGCGGCGAGGTCGGCCGGGCCACGGCCCTCGGCCCAGCCCGGTGATCGACAATCGGCCACCGTTGGATGACAATACGCCCATACTTTTAAATATGGGTCACCATATGAAAACCACCATCGATCTGACCGACGCCCTTTTCCTCACCGCCAAGCAGCATGCCCAGCAGCGGCAGACCACCCTGCGCGCGCTGGTCGAAGAGGGCCTGCGCCGGGTGCTGAGTGAGGCCCAGGCCGGCGCCCCGG
>JANLZT010000424.1:0-1704 GCA_031366465.1 Betaproteobacteria bacterium
CGCAACAGGCGGCCCATCAAACCCGGCTGGCCGATCTGCTGAAGGCAGCGGCGACGATGGTGCGCCGCCGTTCGATGATCTTCGTGGTCTCGGATTTCATCAGCGAGCCGGGCTGGGCCGAGCCGCTGGCGCATCTGGCGCGGCGCCACAAGGTGCTGGCGGTGCGGCTGTATGACCCGCTCGAACTCAAGCTGCCGGATGTCGGCCTCGTGACCTTGCAGGATGCCGAGAGCGGCGAGCAGATCTTCGTCGACACGCAGGACCCGGGCTTCCGCCAACGCTTCGAGGCCCTGGCCGCCGAGCACGAGACCGCGTTGCGCGAGCAACTGGCCAGCGCCGGTGTCGATGTGCTGGAGCTGGCCACCAGCGACGATTTGCTGGGCGCGCTGCTGCGCTACCTGGCGCTGCGCCGGCAGCGGGCGCGGGCGGTCAGCGGCCACCGCCTGCCGGCCGAATTGCGCTCGCCAGTGGCCAGCGCAGCGCGCCGCAAGGAGCTTGCCTGATGAACCTGCTTTGGCCCGAATGGCTGTGGAGCCTGCTGCTGCTGCCGCTGCTGGTAGCGGCCTACCTGGCGCTGCTGGCGCGGCGCAAGAAAAACACCGTGCGCCTGGCCAGCGTGGCGCTGGTCAAGCAGGCGCTGGGCAAGGGCCCAGGCTGGCGCCGCCATCTGCCACCCGCGCTGCTGCTGGCGGCGGTGGCGGTGCTGCTGCTGGCCAGCGCCCGGCCCACCGCCAAGATCAAGCTGCCGTCGGTGCAAGAGACCATCATCCTGGCGATGGATGTCTCAGGCAGCATGCGCGCCACCGACGTGCAACCCAACCGGCTGGTGGCCTCGCAAGAGGCGGCCAAGGCCTTTGTGGCCGGGCTGCCGCGCACGGTGCGCATCGGCGTGGTCAGCTTTGCCGGCACCGCCGCCATCGTGCAGCCGCCCACCTTCAGCCGCGAGGACGTGGTGGCCGCCATCGACCGCTTCCAGTTGCAGCGCGGCACGGCAATAGGCTCGGGCCTGGTGCTGTCACTGGCCAGCCTGTTCCCCGATGACGGCATCGACCTGAGCCAGATCACCGGCCAGCGCGCGATGCCGGCCACGCCGGCTGAGAAGAAGGACAAAAAGCCCTTCACGCCGGTCGAGCCCGGCAGCTACAGCTCGGCGGCCATCATCTTGCTCACCGACGGCCAGCGCACCACCGGGCCCGACCCGATGGAGGCGGCCAAGATGGCCGCCGAGCGCGGCGTCAAGGTCTACACCGTGGGGGTGGGCACCAAGAACGGCGAGATCATCGGCTTCGAGGGCTGGAGCATGCGGGTGCGGCTGGACGAAGAGACGCTGAAAAACATCGCCAACGCCACCCGCGCCAACTACTTCTACGCCGGCACCGCCGATGACCTGAAGCAGGTCTACGACGGCTTGTCGAGCCGCCTGGTGGTCGAGACCAAGGAGACCGAGGTCAGCGCCCTGCTGGCCGCCCTGGGCGCGCTGCTGGCCGTGCTGGCCGGAGCCTTGAGTGTGTGGTGGTTTGGGCGTGTGTTGTAGGGCACGGTCTGCCGCCCACCCCTGACGAACATGCGGTTCCATCCAAACGGAGCATCAAGATGCAGATCGGGACCGCCTTCGCAGGGCATGAAATGACCTCCAACGGCGTCGGTCTGCAACCGCAAGCGGCCGACGCGCTGATCGTGTTCGGCGCCACGGGTGACCTGGCG
>JANLZT010000434.1:0-8350 GCA_031366465.1 Betaproteobacteria bacterium
CTCGGCAGCGGCACCACCGCTGCGGTGGCGCACAAGATGGGCCGGCGCTGGATCGGCATCGAGATGGGCGACCACGCCATCAGCCATTGCCTGCCGCGCCTGCGCAAGGTGATCGACGGTGAACAAGGTGGCATCAGCGCGGCGCTGGGCTGGCAAGGCGGGGGTGGTTTTCGCCTGCTGCAACTGGGCGCGCCGTTGTTCGACGCCAGCGGTGACATCCATGCCGACGTGCGCTTTGCCGACCTGGCCGCGTTCGTCTGGATGCGCGAAACCGGCAGCGCCTTGGCGGCTGCGGCCGGGCCCGCCAGCACGCCGCTGTTGGGCCTGCACGAGGGCTGCGGCTATTACCTGCTGTTCAACGGCATCCTGGGCGACCGCCGCCCGGCCGGCGGCAACGTGCTGACCAGCGACCTGCTGGTCGCCTTGCGCGGCGCCGGCTGGCATGACGGCCCGAAAGTGATTTACGGTGAAGCCTGCCGCCTGGGCCCGGCGCGCCTGGCGGCTGAGCGCATCACCTTCAAGCAACTTCCGCATGCGGTGCCTCGATGAGCACGTTCAAGCTCAAGCGCTACCAGGACAGCGCCTTGCTGGCGCTGGACAAGTACCTGGACGCCGCGCGCTTGCTGGGTGCACGCGCGGCCTTCGAGCGCGAAACGGGCTTCGGCTACAACCCCGATCCGTTTGGTGAAACACCTTGCGTGTGCCTGCGCATCCCCACCGGTGGCGGCAAAACGCTGCTGGCCGCGCACGCGGTGGGCCGCATGGCGCGGGGCTGGCCGTCGGCGGGCGCGCACCCGCTGGCACTGTGGCTGGTGCCCAGCGACACCATCCGCAGTCAGACGCTGGCCGCACTGTCGATGCCTGGCCACCCGTTTCGCGAGGCGTTGGCCCAAGCCTGTGGCGACAGCGTGCGGGTGTGTGATCTTGAAGCGGTGGCCACCCTGTCGCCACAAGACTTCGACGCCCATGCGGTGGTGGTGGTCGCCACCATCCAGAGCTTTCGGGTGGAAGACGCCGACCAGCGCAATGTCTACGCGTTTTCAGAGGCGTTCGAGCCGCACTTTCGGGGCCTGCCACCGGCCGCACTGAGCCTGCTGCGTGACTTGCCCGACGCGCTGGTCACGGCGCCTGACGCCCAGCAGGCCAGGGCCGGGCGCGAGATGCTGGCGCGGTTTGTGGGCCAGCCGCGCTGGAGCCTGGCCAACTGGCTGGCGCTGCGCCAGCCTTATGTCATCGTTGACGAGGCCCACAACACCAAGACCGAGCGCAGCTTCGAGGCGCTCAAGCGCTTGAACCCGGCCTTGATCCTGGAGCTGACAGCAACACCTGTGCCCAAGCGCAGCAATGTGCTGTTCCATGTGTCGGCGCAGCAACTGCAGGCCGAGCACATGATCAAAATGCCGATCACGCTGATCGAGCACACCCGGGGTTGGCAGGCGGCGGTGTTCGACGCGGCGCAAAACCAGCGCATGTTGGAGGCGCTGGCCCAGCAAGAGGAGGCCGAGCACGGGCCGTCCCAGGGAGCCTACATCCGGCCCATCGTGCTGCTGCAAGCGCAGAACAGCACCGAGCCGGTCAACGTTGACGTGCTGCGCAAGCACCTGGTGGAAGAGTTGCACATTCCGGCCGACCAGGTGCGCGTTGCCACTGGCACCGAGCGTGGGCTGGACGGGATGGATCTGGCCAGTCGCGCCTGCACGGTGCGCTACATCATCACCGTGCAGGCCTTGCGCGAGGGCTGGGACTGCCCGTTTGCCTACATCCTGTGCTCGGTGCAGAACATCCGCTCGGCAACGGCGGTGGAGCAGTTGCTGGGCCGGGTGCTGCGCATGCCCTACGCCAGCCGGCGCAGCCACCCCGCGCTGAACAAGGCCTATGCCCATGTGACCGAGGCCGAGACCGGCATGGCCGCCAATGCCCTGGCCGACCGCTTGATCGACGGCATGGGCTTTGACCCGCTGGACATGGCGTCGATGATTGCGCCGCAATTGGCGTTTGATTTGGCGCCGGAGGGCCGCAATGACGGCCCCTTGTTTGCCAACATCGCCCCCGCACTGCCCGCACTGGCGGTTGATCTGCCGGCTGGCAAGGCGCTGCCCCAGGCGGTGCAGGACGCGTTGACGCAGGGTGCGGTGACCGTCACCACCGATGGCAACCGCCAGCGTGTGCAGTTGAGGGGCGTCGTTCCGGCGGCACTGGCCGATGCCTTGGTGACGGCGCAGAAGGGCAAGCAGCGTGAGCAGGTGGCGCAACAAATCGAGCGCCACAACGCCTTGGTGGCTGGCGCGCAGGCGCCGGCCCATCGCGGCGAGACGTTCTCGCCGGTGCCCCGGCTTTGCTACCGGCGCGGCGCCGACCCTGCGCTGGGATCAGACCAGGGTGAGCTGGTGCTGTTGGAGCGCGAAGCCGTGCTGGAAACGGTGCACTTGAACCTGCTGGCGCAGCCGGTGGCGCTGCAAGGCTTTGCCATCGTCGAACAAGGCACGCTCTGGGAGGTGTACCTGGACGGGCAAAAGCTGCGGGTGGGCCGGGGCGATGCCGAGCAGCTTGCACTCGACAATGTGGCCAGCCCCATCACCGCCCAAGACCTGGCGCGCTGGCTTGCCCAGGAGTTGCAACACCCGTCACGCAACGTTGCGGTTGACATCCTGCCGGCCCATTTGCGGGCGTTTGCGCTGGCGGCGGTGCATCACCTGGTCAACGAACAACACCTTCCGCTGGCGCAATTGGCACGCCAGCAATACCCCTTGGTGCAGCGTTTGGCACTGCATATCGCCGGCTTGCGCGACCAGGCTGCCAAGCGCGCGTTCACGCAACTGGTGTTGGACGGCGGCTGGCAAGTGGTGGCCGGCCCCAGCCACGCTTTCACATTCGACCCTGCGGTGTACCCGGTGGCTGGCAACAAACGCTACAGGGGCAAGTTTTGTTTCAGCAAGCACTTTTACCCGGTGTTGGCCGATCTGGAAGACGGCAGTGAAGAGTGGCGCTGCGCGATGGCGTTGGACGATCATGCCCAGGTGCGGTTCTGGGTGCGAAATCTGGATTCAGACCCGGTGGCCGGGTTTTGGCTGCCCACCTCTTTTGGCCGTTTTTATCCCGACTTTGTTTGCCAATTGCACGATGGTCGGGTGTTGGTGGTCGAGTACAAGGGCGAGCATTTACGTGCCGTGCCCAAGGAAATCGAAAAGAGCCAGGTCGGCACGGTTTGGGCCGCGAGCAGCGTGGGCCGTGCCGTGTTTGCCATGATCTACAAGCAAGAGCGCGGTATGACGATGGCCCAACAGATACAAGCCGCACTGGTCTGAGCGGTTCATTTCTCGCCGACCGTCCACTGAGAAAAGCGTCTTTCACCGTCATGCATCGCGGGAGCCCTCAAGCCCGGCGCCGCACCATCCAGCCCATGGCCGCCAGCCCGGCCAGCATCAGCGCGTAGTTCTGCGGCTCGGGCACCGGGGCGCCCCAGGACGTGGAATGGCCGTCGGTGGCCAGGCCGTTGCTGGCAGTGAAGCCGTAGTAAACCGTCTGGCCGGCCAGGCCCAGCGCGCCAAAGTCGATGCTGGCCTGCACGCTAAAGCTGCCCAGGTTGGGGTGGTCAATGCTGCCGGCCAGCAGGCCGGCGTTGTCGCCCTGGCCAGACGGGGTGTAGACCAGGTGGCCGAACCACTGGAAGTTGGGGTCGCGGACGGCGTCGCCCAGGCCGGTCTCGGTGGCCGCCAGTGGCGTGACGCTGCCCGCAGCCAGGATCTGCACGCTGGGTGAGACCGGCTCGCCGACGAAGTTGAAGGTGTCGATGGCAAAGGCCACGCTGCTGGCCGCCAGGCCCTCGTAGCCCAGGCCCGATCCCCCCGTGCCCAGGCCCGGGCTGCTGGTCAAGGTGAAGGTCAGGCCGTCGCCGCGCAGGCCGGGGTTGGCCACCGTCGGGATGGTCCAGTTGAAGTCGAAGCGGAAGCCCTGGTTGAAGTCCAGCGCCAGGCCGGTGGGCGCGTAGCCTGCGCCGGCCTGGCCGCCGCTGCCGGGCAGGGTGAGGTCGAGCTGGCTGTAGGTGAGGCCGTTGCCCGGGGTGAAGTTGCGGGCCTGGGCATCGCCGAACAGCGTCCAGGTGGTGTAGTCGGTGGGGCCGGCGGTGAGGTTGATGTTCTGCTGGGCCTGGGCGGCGGGCCCGGCGGTGGCGGCCAGCAGGCTGATGAGCAGGGCGGTGGCGGGGATGCGCATGCAGGGCTCCATGGGGGTGGGTGTTGCAGGCATCGTGCGCTGCCAGCGTTAGTGCAGCGTTAGCCGGCGCGGCGATTGGGCGGTGACTGGGCGGCGATTGCCGGCCCGGGCGCCACTGCGCCCCCCTTCAAGCCCGGGGTGTTGCGCTTGCTTGCTCAGGCTTGCAGGGCCCGGTTCACGGCTTGCGACAGGCCCAGCGCGGCACCCGCTTGCCACCAGCCCTGCACCGCCGCGGCGCTGGCCAGGCGCCCGCAAAAGTGCCCACACGGGTGTCCGCACAAGCGACGCAGGCGGCGCAGGTCGTGCCGGTCGGTGGCGGTGTGCGGCCCCAGCACGCCCAGGCTGTGCTGCTCGGCAAAGCCCATCAGGGTGGCAGCGGCCTCGGTTTGCCCCAGATGGGCCAGCGCGCGCGGCAGGTTCCACAGGCCGTAGACCAAAGGCCAGGGTTCGGCGGCGGCGTAAGCCGTGCTGATGCAGGCCCGGTAGGCCTGGGCGGCTTCTGGCCATTGCCCCAGCCGCGACCAGGCCTCGCCATAGAGGTTGCAGGCCAGCGCATGTTGCAGCTCGTCGCCCTGGGCCCGGGTGTCTCGCATCGCCTGGCCGGCCAGCGCCACCGCCTCGGCCGCACCGGCCCGCCTGGCCAGCAGCGCCAGCGCCAGATTGCAGCGGCCGACACTGACGCCATGCAGGTCTTGCGCCGCAGTCCAGCGGGCCACCGCCTGGCGCTGCAGCGCGATGCTGGCCGCCGGGTCGGCCGCGCGGCGCAGCGCGCCCTGGTTGGTCAGGATGGTGGCTTGTAGCGCCAGTGCGCCGGCTTGCTCGGCCAGCCGCAGCGCCTGGTCCAGCCAGGCCTGGGCGCGGGGGTCGCGCTGCAGCCGCCACAGCACATGGGCTACCCGGGTCAGCACCAGGGCGCGGGCCAGACCCGGCCGGGGCGGGCCGGCATCACCGGGCCAGCAGGCCTCGGCACTGGGCAATTGGGCGATGGCCAGTTGGGCCAGGTGCTCGGCCGGCCCGGCCTGGCCGGCCAGCAGCAGCGAGCGCGCCAGCCCGGCCCGGGTGACGGCCTGTTGCACGCCATCGGTCAGCCGCTCGGCGCAGCGTTGCAGGGCCGCCAGCGCGGGTGCCGGCAGCGAGATCGCGCTCATCGCGGTCTGCGCCGCATTGGCCAGCGCGGCGGCCTCATCGAAGGCGCCGTCGGCCTCGGCGCCGGCCAGCGCGGCGGCCAGGTTGGGCACTTCGGGCCGCACTTGTTGCAGCGGGGTGGACAGCGGCAGTTGCTGGAACCAGCCAGTCAACCAGCGGCGGTGGCGTTGGCGCAGCAGCGGCAGTTCGGCGGGCGGCAGCGCGGCGGCGGCAAACTCGCGGATCAACCCGAACATCGCAAAGCGGCCGGCGCCGGGCTCGGCGCGCAACATCGAGTGCGCCGCCAGCTCTTGCAGCGCCAGCGCGGTGTCGAGGGCCGGCGCCGCCGCCAAGGCCGCCGCAGCGGCCAGGCTGAAGCTGCCCACCGGCACCGCCAGGCGCGGCAGCAGTTGGCGGGCTGCGGGCGACAGCAGGGCCCAGCTCCACTGCACCACCGCCAGCATCGACGCATGCCGGGGGTCGGCAGCCGCGCGTGGGCCGCTGCGGGCCAGCAGGCGCAGCCCGGGCTGGTCGGCGGCATCAATCGGGCCGCCGGTCGGCCCTTGCAGCAGGCCCAGCAGCAGCAGCGGGGTCAGGCTGGCCACATGCGAGGCCGCCAGCTCGATCGCCAGCGGCATGCCTTGCAGGTGGCGCACCAGGGCCCGCACCGCCGCGTGCTGCTCGGCATCGGGCGCAAAGCCGGGCGCGACGGCCAGCGCACGGTCGATGAACAGCGCCACCGCCGGGTTGGGGTCGGCGCCGGGGTAGGCCGGCGGCTGCGGTCTGGCCAACGGCTGCGGTCCTGCCAACGGCTGTGCCGGGGGCAGGGGCAGCGGCGGCAGCACCCGCTGCTGTTCACCGTCCAGCGCGAGCGCGCGGCGTGAGGTGACCAGCAGGTGCAGCCCGGCACAGCCGGCCAGCAGGTCAGCCACCAGCGCGCCGATGTCGGCTGCCAATTGCTCGACGTTGTCGAGCACCAGCAGGGTCTGGCGGCCGGCCAGCAGGCGCTGCAGTTGCTGCTGCGGTGGCCCACTGCCCGGTGCCTGGCGCAAGGCCAGCAACAGCGCGGCAAGCACCGCTTCGGTGGCACCTGGCCCGCCTGCGCAAGTCACCAGCGGCACGAAGGCCACCAGGTCGAAACCTGGGCTTGTACCGGCGGCCTGCCTGGCCATCTCGCCTGGCCTGGCCGCTGCAAGCCCTGCCACGGCCGCGCCAGCCAGCGACCGCGCCACCTCCACCGCCAGCCGGGTCTTGCCATGGCCGCCCGGCCCCAGCAGCGTGACCAGACGGTGGTTTTGCACGTCGGCCTGCAGCCCTGCCACCTGCTCGGCGGCGCCGTAGAGCTGGGTCAGGTAGTGCGGCAGGCCGAGCGTGGCGGGGCCGGCGGGCAGCGGGCCATCGGTGGCGCCCACCGCGAGGGGCCGGCTGAGCGGCTCGGCCAGGGCCGCCAGGCGCAGGCGCTGGTCGTGGATCCAGGCCTCGAAATGGCCCGGCATCAGCTCGCCGCGGTAGCCGGCGCTGGCCTCAAGCGTGCGGCCGGCCTGCAGCGCCGCCTCGAACTCGGTGACATCGCAACGCAGGGCCTGTGGCCGCAGGCGCAGCGTCATCCGGTCGGCCAGCAGCAGCGGGCTGCTGGCCTCGGCAGCGGCCAGTGCGGCCTTCAGGGTTGACAGCAACTGGCGCAGGCGGTTGCGGCCCACCGCCAGGTCGGCGTCAGGCCACAGCAGGTCGATCACGGTCTCGCGCGGCAAGGCCTGCTGCGGCGCCAGGGCCAGGCAGGCCAGCAAGGCGGTGGCCGCCCGGCCGGGCAGGCGCTGGCGCTGGCCCAGCGGGCTGCTCAGGGCCACATCGCCCAGCAGCCGCAACTGCCACTGCGAGGCCTGCAGCAAGACGCCGTCGGGCGTTGGCAGCGCGGCGGGCGCGGGTTGCGAGAGAGCCATTGCGCCGCATTTTAGAAAGGCCGGTTGCCGATCACGCTCTGGCCGGCGGCTTCTGCGCTGCTGCCAGCCGAGTCAAGCCCATCGATGAGCATTTTTGCGCACCCTGGCGGCTATCGACTTCCCTGAGGCGGCGGCTGTCAGCTTTAAGCAAGAATCTAGGGATGGAAAAAGTCTGGCTTCAACACTACCCCGCTGGCGTGCCGGCCATGATCAAGACCGATGTCTACCCGTCGCTGGTGGCGATGCTGGACGAGAGCCTGCGCAAGTTCCGCGATCTGCCGGCCTACAAGTTCATGGGCCGGGCCTTCAGTTTCGGCCAGATCGACGATGCCTCGCGGGCCTTGGCGGCCTGGCTGCAGGGCCAGGGCCTGCAGCGCGGCGACCGGGTGGCGATCATGCTGCCCAATGTGCCGCAGTACCCGGTGGCGGTGGCCGCGGTGTTGCGCGCCGGGCTGGTGGTGGTCAATGTCAACCCGCTCTACACCCCGCGCGAGCTGGAGCACCAGCTCAAGGACTCAGGCGCCAAGGCCATCATCGTGATGGAGAACTTTGCCGGCACGCTGGCCCAGGTGATCGAGCAGGTGCCGAGCAAGACGGTGCTGCTGGCGGCGATGGGCGACATGATGGGCCTGGTCAAGGGCGCGCTGGTCAACCATGTGGTGCGGCGCGTCAAGAAGCTGGTGCCGCCCTTCCAGCTGGCCGGGCTGCCGGGGGTGCGCGTGGCGGCCTTCAACGAGGCCCTGGCCAAGGGCCGGCGCATGAGCCTGGCGCCACCCACGCTGGGGCCCGACGACATCGCCGTGCTGCAGTACACCGGCGGCACCACCGGGGTGAGCAAGGGCGCGGTGCTGCTGCACAAGAACCTGGTGGCCAACATCCTGCAGGCCGAGGCCTGGTACCAACCGGCCTTGAAAAGCATCCCCGCAGGCGAGCAGATCGTCACCGTCTGCGCCTTGCCGCTCTACCACATCTTTGGCTTCAACACCAACATGATGCTGGGCTTGAAGATGGGCGGCTGCAACCTGCTGATTGCCAACCCGCGCGACATCCCGGCGCTGTTCAAGGACCTGGCG
>JANLZT010000518.1:0-5574 GCA_031366465.1 Betaproteobacteria bacterium
ATCTCACCGTTGTGCGCCACCATCCGGTAGGGGTGGGCCAGCGGCCACTCGGGGAAGGTGTTGGTGGAAAAGCGCTGGTGCACCAGGGCCAGTGCCGAGACCACCCGGCTGTCGGCCAGGTCCCGGTAGTACTGGCCCACCTGGTCGGCCAGCAGCAGGCCTTTGTAGATGATGGTGCGGCAGCTCATGCTGGGCACGTAGTACTCACCGCTGTGGGTGAGCTGCAGTTTTTGGATCGCGGCCGAGGCGGTCTTGCGGATCACGTAAAGCTTGCGCTCCAGCGCGTCGGGCACGATCACGTCGGCACCGCGGCCGATGAAGATCTGGCGGATCACCGGCTCTTTGGCGCGCACCGCCGGGCTCATCGGCATGTCGCGGTTGACCGGCACGTCGCGCCAGCCCAGCAGCACTTGCCCCTCGGCCTTGACGGCACGCTCCAGCTCATGCTCGCAGGCCAGGCGGCTGGCATGCTCCTTGGGCAGAAAGATCATGCCCACGCCGTATTCACCGGGGGGTGGCAATGCCACCCCGACCGCCCCGCCCGGCGCCTTGCCGGCGGCGCCCATCTCGGCGCGGAAATACTCATCGGGGATCTGGATCAGGATGCCGGCGCCGTCGCCCATCAGCTTGTCGGCGCCCACTGCACCCCGGTGGTCGAGGTTTTCCAGGATCTTCAAACCCTGCTCGACGATGGAGTGGGCCCGCTGGCCCTTGATGTGGGCCACAAAACCCACCCCGCAGGCATCTTTCTCGTTGGCGGGGTCGTACAGGCCATGCTCGGCCAGCGCGGCGATCTCGTCCCGGGAGGCAGGTGCCTGGGCGGTGGCTTGCGCGGTGGACGGGTGGGTGGGAGCGGTCATGGCAGCGCCTTCGCAATGCGGGGAAGCGGAATTTACTGCAGCGCAGCATCCGCTTCAAGGTCAATTAAATAGGGTCAGACTTGTTTTTAAACCAGCAATGCCTGGATCGGCAAATTAAATGGGGCCACATCGAAGTTGACCTGCCCAAGGCCTCATGCAAGTTCTGGGCCCGAGATCACTCCGGTGCCGCTTTAGGCGGGCGCCCGCGCGGCCGAGGCTGCAGCGGGCGATCACTGCCCTTCTGCAAGGCCTGCAGAAAGGCGGCGTCGCCCAGCGCCCAGGCCTTGCGGGCGGCGTCGGCCAGGGCCTGGGCACGCTCGCGCGGCAGGCCTTCATCGAGCAGGCGGCGAAAGGCGGCCTCGCGCTCGAACGGCGTGTTGCCCAGGGCCCACCAGGCCGGGCCGTCGGTGACCAGCGGGTCGCGCCACAGGCCCAGGTGGTGGCGGGCGCTGCACCAGGGGTGGTCCTGGGCCTGGCTGACCTGGCCGCCGCGCAGCGCGTGCAGGTCGATGAACAGCATCGCCTCCAGCACCAGCGGGCCGGGTTGCAGCACCGTGGCCCGGTAGCGCCCGGCCCACAGGCTGCCCTGGCGCTGGTGGCGGCGGTTGAAGCCGGCGCCATAGCGCCGCCCCAGGCCCTGCATCAGGGCCCCCAGGCCCGCCGCCGCAGCGGGCAGCGCCAGCAGGTGCACATGGTTGTCCAGCAGCACATAGGCCTGCACGGCCACCTGCTGCTGCAGCGCCGCCTCGCGCAGTGCGGCCAGGAACAATTGCCGGTCGAGGTCGTCCACAAACACCGGCTGGCCGCTGTGCCCGTACAGCGACACCAGATGGGTCTGGCCGGCCACGGCCAGGCGGGGCAGGCGGGCCATCGGCGACCCTCAGGCCTGGGGCGGCAGGCCGGCTGCGGCCAAAACGTCAGGCGCCATGTCAGCCACCACATCGGCAAACGCATCCCGTCCGGTGAGGCGGCGGTGCTCGCGGGCGGCAAAGCGGTCGGTCATGCCGGCCACATAGTCGGCCACCGCGCGGTGGCGGTCCGGCCCGGCGGCATGCTCGGGCGGCATCTCGGTGGGCGCGGCCAGGTAGGCTTGGAACAGCTCCTGCACCACCTGGCGGGCCACGTTGGTGGTGCGCATCACCTGGGGATGGCGGTAGAGCGCCGCAGACAGCCGGCGCTTGAGGGCAGCGGCCTCGGCATGGCCGGCGGCCGAGAAGCGCACCAGACGCGGCAGGCCGCGCACCGCGTCGGCGCTGGCGGGGCCGGCTTCGGCCAGGGCCAAGGCGCTGCTGTCGATCACATCGTGCACCTGGGCTGAGAGCATGCGGCGGAGGGTCTCGAACAGCAGCCGGCGCCCGGGCAGACTGGCCAGTTGCGGATGCTCGGCCAGCGCCTGCTCGCGGTGGCGCTGCACACCGGGCAGATCGGCCAGTTGGTCCATGCTGAGCAGGCCCGAGCGCACACCGTCGTCGATGTCGTGGGCGTTGTAGGCGATCTGGTCGGCCAGATCGGTGAGCTGGGCCTCCAGGCTGGGCTGGCCGCCGTGCAGAAAGCGCTGCGCCACGCCACCGGGCTCGGCAGCGTCCAGCGCCAGCGCATCGCGCCGGCTGCAGTGCTTCAAGATGCCCTCACGGGTTTCGAAGCTCAGGTTCAGACCGTTGAAATCCGGGTAGCGCTCTTCCAACTGGTCGACCACCCGCAGGCTCTGCAGGTTGTGCTCAAAGCCGCCCTGCTGCTGCAGGCAGGCCTGCAGCGCGTCCTGGCCGGCGTGGCCAAAGGGCGTGTGGCCCAGGTCGTGGGCCAGCGCGATGGCCTCGACCAGGTCCTCGTCCAGCGCCAGGCCACGCGCAACCGAACGGCCCAGTTGCGCCACCTCCAGCGAGTGGGTCAGCCGGGTGCGGAACAGGTCGCCCTCGTGGTTGATGAAGACCTGCGTCTTGTAGACCAGGCGCCGGAACGCGGTGCTGTGCACGATGCGATCACGGTCGCGCTGGAAGGCATTGCGCAGCCGCACCTCGGGCTCGGGCCGGCGCCGGCCGCGGCTGGCCGACGCCTGGCTGGCGTAGCGGGCCAGGGGCGTGGTGGCGGGCATCTGGGAGGGCGGCGCGATCAGCCCGGCGCGGTGTGCGCGGCGATCACCTCGGCCACCAGCGCATCGGGGGCGGGGCGCACCACGGCGCGCCCCAGGCCATCGATCAACACGAAGCGGATCTCGCCCGCCTCAGCCTTTTTGTCGCCGCGCATCAGGCCCAGCCAACGCGCTATCGGCAGCGGCGGTGCCTGCACCGGCAGGCCGGCCAGCCGGCACAGCCGCTGCAGGCGCGGCACCAGGGCAGCATCCGTCAGCCCCAGCCGGGCCGACAAGTCGGCCGCCAGCACCATGCCGCAGCCCACCGCCTCGCCATGCAGCCAGGCGCCGTAGCCCAGGCCGGCCTCGATGGCGTGGCCAAAGGTGTGGCCGAAGTTGAGGATGGCGCGCAACCCGCCCTCGCGCTCATCCTGGCCCACCACGCCGGCCTTGATCTCGCAACTGCGCTGCACCGCATGGGCCAGCGCGGCCTTGTCGCGGGCGCGCAGGTCGGCGATGTGGGCCTCGATCCAGACAAGGAAGTCGGGGTCAGCAATCGGGCCATATTTGATGACTTCGGCCAGGCCGGCCGACAGCTCACGCTCGGGCAGGCTGTCGAGCAAATCGAGGTCACAGATCACCCGGGCCGGCTGGTAGAAGGCGCCGATCATGTTCTTGCCCAGCGGATGGTTGATGGCGGTCTTGCCGCCCACCGATGAGTCCACCTGGGCCAACAAGGTGGTGGGCACCTGCACAAAGGGCACGCCCCGCATATAGCAGGCCGCAGCAAAACCCGTGATGTCGCCCACCACGCCGCCGCCCAGCGCGTAGAGCACGGTCTTGCGGTCGCAGACCTCGCCCAGCAGCTTGTCGTAGACCGCCTCCAGCACGGCGGCGGTCTTGTGCTGCTCACCGTCGGGCAGCGCAAGTTGCAGCACGCGCCGGTGGTGCTGGGCCAGTTGCGCGGCCAGCGCACCTGCATACAGCCGGCCCACCGTGACATTGGTGACGATCAGCGCATCGACTGAGGCCGGCAGGCCGGCCCAGGACGCCGGATCGGCCAGCAGACCGCTGCCGATGTGGATGTCGTAGCTGCGGTCGCCCAGCGTGATTGGCACTTGGCGGGTGGGCACGGCAGGGCTTGCGGCGGCAGTCATGGGGCGGCAGTCATGGGGCGGCAGTGTAGACGCCGGCCTGACGAAGGCAGACATGCGGACGCCGGTGTTGCCAAGGCGGGGCCGTTGCTCAGAACGGCAGCAGTGCCGCGCCGCCGCCAAGCATCCGCAGGGCTGATCACGCTGCGCTGGGCGGCCTAATCAAGGTTTCAGCCGCGATGCCCAGCCCCTCATGCAAACGCCAGACCATGGCCAGGCTCAAGCGGCGCTTGCCGCTCAGTACCTCCGAAACGCGGCCTCGGCTGCCAATCATGGGCTCCAGATCGCGTGGGGTAAGGCCCTGCTGCTCCATCCGGAACTTGATCGCCTCGATGGCATCGGGGGGCTCGATCGGAAAGTGCTTGGTCTCATAGGCCTGCACCAGTGTGACCAACACATCCAGACGATCACCGTCAGGGGTGTCCAAGACGGGGTCTGCCACCATCAGCGCCGAGATTTCCAGCAGCACTGCGGCGTGGTCGCCTGGGGTCTTGATCGGCCTGATGTCCATGCTCAGCACTCCGGTTCGATGGTTTCGGCGTCGATGGCGTCGTAGGCCTTGTGGGTGCCGATGAACTTGATGAACACCAAACTGGTGTTGTAAGCCAAGCCCGCCACCAGCCGATAGTCGTTGCCCTTGACGTTGAACACCACACGCCTGTTCTTGAGGATGCTGGCGCTGCCCAGTTGCGCCTTGACGTCAGCCGGCTGGCGCCATTGCGCAGGGCTGGTCAACTCAAACCACACCCGCAGTGGCTGCTCGGCATCCGGGTGCCTGGCCCAGAACTCCCGCAGTACTTTGAGCGCAACCACTCGCATGGTCAGATTTTGCTCCCATTTTGGTATCAAGCCACCTGGAGTGTGCGACGAAGCTGCCACTAGTACTGCGTTTCACCAAACTGCTTACAAATGAAATCGATGGATTCGTTCGTCAGGCTAGGCGCAAACCGCAGCCATAGCCGTATAGCTATGGCGAGGATTTGCAACGACGCATGGCGGACGAAGACGCGATTTCGTGTAAGCGGTTTGGTGAAACGCAGTACTAGCCCTGTTGTGGCAGCACCCGCCCCACCGTGGACGGCACTTGCGCCGGGTCGATCACACCGGCCAGCTCTAGCTGCATCAGGATCATGTTGACCAGGTTGGGCACCGACGGGCGGCCGGTCTCGATCACAAAATCGGCGGCGTCGCGGTACAGCGGGTCGCGCTCGTGGAACAGGTCGCGCAGGCGCTTGAGCGGGTCTTTGACCTGCAGCAGCGGCCGCTGGGTGTCGTGGCGCAGGCGGCGGAACAGCTCTTCGGGCGTGGAGCGCAGGTAGACCACCTTGCAGCCGGCCTTGAGCGCGCGTCGATTGGCCTCGCGCAGCGCGGCGCCGCCACCGGTGGCCAGCACCACCTCGGGCTGCTGGCTCAGCGCGGCAATCGTCTGCTGCTCCAGATCGCGGAAGGCCGGCTCGCCCTGCTGCTCGAAGAAGGTGCGGATCGAACCGCC
>JANLZT010000580.1:0-6554 GCA_031366465.1 Betaproteobacteria bacterium
GGCTGCTGCATGCCGGCCAGGCGGCCGAAGGCCCCGTCCAGCCGCTTGGCGCGCTCCTCACGCGACAGCGGCTGGATGCCAAACGCCGCCGCGCCGGCTTCGTCGATGAAGACCAGCGGGTAGGCGCTGCTGGTGGTCTGCTCCAGGCAGCCGTAGGGGTACATCAGCAGGCCCTGCACGGCGTCGCGCACGTCGATGGGCGGCTTGTTTGAGAGCGTCAGCGTCACCGCCGCCGTGCCGGCCCACAGGCCTTCGGCCAGCGCCGGGTCCAGCTTGACGCTGCCGTCGACATCCATGCGCAGCCGGCGCGCCTCGCGCGCAAGCGGCGTCAGCGGCTGCACCTGCAGCGCGGCTTGGCGCACCAGCTTGAGGCTGCCGGCGGTCAGCGTCAGCTTGATCGGCGCCAGGCCGTAGGCGTCGGTGGCCTCGACGCTGAAGTGCAGCACGGTCCTTTGCTTGTCGGCCAGCTTCACCGGGGCAGCGCTGCCGCTGATCTTGAGCGGCGCGTCGGCCTCGACCTTGACGCTCACCGCTTGCGGCGCACCGGACAGGTTGGTGACATCCAGCGCGATGGTTGCGCTGTCCCCCGGCGCAATGAAACGCGGCATCGCCAGTTCGGCCACGATGGGTGCGGCCACTGTGATCTCGGCGGCGTTGCTGGCGTAGCTGTCGGCCGTGCTGGCCACGGCCATCAGGCGCAGCGTGCCGTTGAAGTCAGGCAGCGCCAGCGCGATGGTGGCTTCGCCGTTGGCGTCCAGCAGCACCGGGCCGCTGAACAGGTCCACCAGCCTCACCTTGCGCGGCAGGCTCTGGGTGTCGCGCTTGCCGGCGTCGCCGCCAAAGCGCTGTTTGGCGACGTTGCCTTCCATGCGCTCGATCAGCTTGCCGTACAAATCCTGCACATCGGCGTCGTAGCGGTGCTTGCCGAAAAAGTA
Source organism: Betaproteobacteria bacterium (assembly GCA_031366465.1). Taxonomy (GTDB): domain Bacteria; phylum Pseudomonadota; class Gammaproteobacteria; order Burkholderiales; family Burkholderiaceae_C; genus Pseudaquabacterium. Next base: position 936 of record JANLZT010000580.1, read on the forward strand.
GCTGACGGGGTCGGGCGTGGCATAGCGCGTGATGTTGAGGATGCCCAGGTCCACCGCCGACAGCGTGACGATGGCGCTGCGGCCGCCCACCGGCTTGCCGGCCGCGTCGGTGAGCTTGACCTTGACCGGCACGATTTGTTCGGGTGCGCTCTTGGCCGGGGCGCTCAAGGCCAGCTTGAGCTTGCGGGCGTCACGCGCCAGCGGCAGGTGCATCAGGCCGAGTGCGCGCGACGGCGTGACCCGGTCGCCCTGGCTGCCCGGGCGGAAGGCCACCACGCCGATGTAGAGGTCGTGCCGGTTCCAGCCGGCGTCCACCGGGATCTCGATCAGTGTGCCCGCAGTCTTCACGCCGACGCGCTGGCTCCACAGCACCCGGTCGCTTTCGACGGTGATCAGCGCCTGGCCGTCGTGCGGCGGGGTGACGGTGAGGCGGGCCAGATCGCCGCCCTTGAAGGGCGCGCCCTCCAGCTTGAGCGCCACGCGGTCGGGGCGGTTGCCCACGTCGTCAGCGTCCTGCGCGCCCCAGCCGGCGTAGAAGCGGTAGCGGGCGGCCTGCCGGGTCTCGGGGTCGAGCACTTCGATGCGGTAGCGGCCGTAGCCCACCCGCAGCGCGATCTTGCCGCGTGCCGGCAGCGCGATGCTGCGGGCCTCGGCCAGGTCCTCCTGCTCGTTGTAGCCGCTGGTCCAGCCCCGGCCGTCCTCGTAGCGCCAGTACCACTGGCGGTCTTCCCGGACCAGGCGCACCTGCAGGTCCTTGGCAGCGCTGAACTTGCCCGCCGCGTCGCTGCGCGTGATCTCGAATTCAGCCAGCGCACCTTCGCGCACCACGCCCTGGTCGAACAAGGGGCGGATGCCCACCAGCACCGGCGCCGGCCACCACTGCCGCTCGATCGAGCGCACCACCGGCCGGCCGCCTGATTCCAGCAGGCTGAAGCTGGCGCGAAGCTTCATCGGCGAGTGGCGCGCGGCCACATCGATGGGCAGCGACACCTCGGCATGGCCTTGTTCGTCGAGCTCGGACTCGGGCGCGTCCTGGCGCTTCCTGGCGCTGTCGTCGTCGAAGTCGCCAAAGATGAAGCCGGGCCAGGCCTTGGGCTGGGCCAAGCGCTCGCGTTCGACGGCCACGCTGGCCAGCAGGCGGTTGCCGGCGGCCGGTGCGCCGTAGAGGTAGTTGCCGTCGACGCCGACCGTCAGCCTCTCGTTGCCTGGCTGCAGCGGCGGCTCGGGCGCCGTCAGCTCAAGTTTCATGCGCTCGGGCAGAAATTCCTCGACCTGGAAGCTCCACTGCGCGTCGGCACGCTGGCTGCCGGGGTCGGTGCGCGCTTCCAGCAGCCAGCGGCCGGTGGCTGCGTCGGCCGGCAGCACCAGCGTGTGCTGGTAATAGGCCGTGCCGGTGGCCGACGGCCGCACGATCTGGGTCAGCGTCTTTTCGCCGGTGGGCTTCTTCAAGGTGAGGGTGATGCCGGGCATCGGCGCGGCAACCGGGGCGGCAGCCGACGCGGCACCCGACGCAGCCAGCGAGGCGGGAACCGCTGCCGGCAGCGGCTGGCCGTCGGCGTCACGCGCCAGCACCGAGACGCTGAAACTCTCGCCCGGCCGGTACAGGTCGCGCCCGGCGTAGACAAACAGCTTCTGGTTGCGCGACGGGTGGCCGCCCACGTCGTACTCCGACAGGTCCAGCGCCGGCTCGCGCAGCGCCAGCACCGACATCTCCTTGCCGCGGCGCGCCATCACCACCCGCGCCTTGTCGGTGTTGCCCACGAACACGGCGTGGCCTGCGCCGTCGCTGACGGCCTGCGCGATGGCCTTGCCGCTGTCGTCGAGCAGCGACAGCTCGACGCCCTTGAGCGCCTCGCCGCTGGTCAGCGAGGTGGCGAAGACGTCGGTCTGCGCGGCGTGCCGGCGCAGGTGCAGGCCGATCTCGGTGACGTAGAAATAGGTCACCTGGAAATCCCAGCCAAAGCGGCCGGGCGGGTTCATCACGGCGATGTAGACACCGGGCTCGCGCAGTTCGTTGATTTTTTCCACCGGCAGGAAGCTGACGTTGCGGCGGTTCGGGCGTTGGTCGGTGGCAAAGCGGCCCAGGTAGACGCTCTTGGCGCTGGCGCGCAATTGTTCATCGAGCTGCCAGCCTGAGACCGTGCCCTTCAGGCGGCGACCGCCCCACTCGCTGTTGCCGTCGTTGTCAACCTCGCCCTCCTCGTTGACGCGCGCGCTGCCGCGTTCGCGGCGGCCGGCCACCTGCTCCAGGAACAGCGGCAGCGCCTGGCCTTCAACACGCAGGAACTGCACGTCCACCTCGGGGGTGTTGACAGTGACCACCGGCAGCCCGCCGTTCAAGCCCGCCGGCAGCACCACGCCCCGGCTGGCAAAGTAAAAGGCCTCGGGCATGGCCTCGCTTTGCGCGCTGCAGGTCTGCGCCGTGACCAGCGTGGCGCCGTCGGCCGACCTCAGCGCCGCGCCCAGGTCGACCCGGAACAGGCGGCCCGGTGCCACATAGGGCAGCACCAGCACGCGCGGGTTGTCGTCCAGCACCCAGCGTGGCTCTACCGGTTTGGTGGCCGCCTTGCCATCGAGGGGCTTGGGCTCGGCCTTGGCGCTGCGGCGGCCCCGTTCGTCGGCCTCGGCCGGCGCGACGTCGCCCTCGAAAGCCTTGGCCACGCCCTGCCAGTCCTGCGAGCGTGCCAGCGGCTGCGTGAAGGTGACGGCGATGGCCGGCGCGCCGTCGAACAAGCGGGCGCGGCAGTCGGCCAATGCAAACGGCGTGGCACTGCCCACCTCGACGGCGCTGGGCAGCGACGGCGCCTGCAGGCGCTGCCAGACAGCCAAGCCGGCGGCAGCGGTGGCGACAAGGGCAGCGGCAAGCGCGAGCTTCAGGCGAGGCGTCATGGGGTGGCGGTGAGGGGCTGAGAGGCTGAGAGGCCGGGAGACTGGGAGGCAATCGTAGGCTGCCGGTTTCCCCAAAATGCGCCGCCCTGGCGGAGGGCGTCATCAATGCAAGCCAGGAGGTCGGCCATGACCATGCTTGGCCCGGCCTGGCCTGCGCTCAGCTACCGATGCAGCGTTTCCAGCGCGTCAAAGCAGCGACTCCGGCACCAGCGGCCGCAGCAGCCACAGCTTGAGCTTGGTCCACAGCGTGGCGTCGGGCTCGCTGCGGTGCACCTGGAGCTCGCCGTCGGCGCCAGCGCCCAGCCATTCCAGGCCGGCGCCGTCTGCGGCCAGGCGCACCATCCAGGCGCTCTGGATGCGGTCCAGGTCGATCACCCGGGTCAGCTCGCGTGCCAGCGGCGGGCTGTCGATGATGGCGCCCAGCTCGGTGTTGATGGTGGCCGAGCGCGGGTCGAAGTTCATCGAGCCGATGAACACCACCCGGCGGTCGATCACCAGCAGCTTGGCATGCAGCCGGCCCAGGCTCTCGCCAAAGTGGAACATGCGCTGGTTGAGCTTGGCCCGGCTGCCGCTCACCTCGAACAGCTCGATGCCCAGGCCCAGCATCTCCTCGCGGTAGTGGCTGTAGCCGATGTGGACCACCGGCTCGTCGGTGGCGCTCAGCGCATTGGTCATCACGCTGATCTTGACGCCGCGCGCGCGCAGCGCTCGCAACATCGCCATGCCCTTGGTGCCGGGCACAAAGTAGGGTGAGCTGATGACCACCTCGCGCTGGGCCTTCATCATCGGCTCGATGATGTTGTAGGTGACGCTGGTCTCCAGCAGCTCACCGCCCACGCTGCCCTCAAAGGGCTTGTCGGGGTGGTCGGCAAAGGCATAGGCATCACCCCAGACCAGGCCCAGGATGCCGTCCTGCAGTTCGTCACGCAGCGGGCCGTAGCCCAGGATGTCGCTGTTGGGCAGCGGCGCCGGGGGCGGTGTCAGCGCGGGGCCGGTGACGCGCTCGAAGTAGGCTTTGGCCTCGGCCGGCGCCAGGCTGGGCCGGGCCACACTGCGAAACGGATAGACCGGGTCACTGTTCCAGTAGCGGTCAAACAGCGCGGCCAGGGGCTCGATCAGCTGGCCCACGGCAAACGCATCCAGGTCGATGAAGTTGTCGATCTCGCTGCGCAGAAAGTACTCATTGGCGATGTTGCGACCGCCGATGATGGCGGCCACACCATCGGCAATGAACATCTTGTTGTGCATGCGGTGGTTGACCCGCGACCAATCGCCGATGGCCGCAGCAAAGCGGCCGGCCTGGCCGCTGCCGCGGTTGCAGCAGAAGGGGTTGAACAGCCGCAACTCGACGTTGGGGTGGGCCGCAAAGCCGCTGAACAGATCGTCCAGCCCGCCGGTGTAGAGATCGTCGATCAGCAGCCGCACCCGCACGCCGCGCAGGGCCGCATCGCGCAGCGCGCGCAGCAGGGTGCGGCCGGTCTCGTCGGCCTCGAAGTGGTAGTACTGCAGGTCCAGCGACACCGTGGCCAGGCGCGCCAGTTGCAGCCGGGTGTCGTAGGAAAACGGCCCCAGCGGCATCAGCCGGAAACCCGAATGCTGGCCCTCGGGCGTGCTGGCGGCGACGATGCGGCCCAGCGGGGTGGCCGTACTGCCGGGCAGCGCGGTCGATTCGATGGCGGTGCGGTCCAGTTGCGGCAGCGCGGTGGCGCAGCCCGCCAGCCCGGCAACCCAGGCCAGCAACAGCAGGCCGCCGAGGCGGCGCAAGTCAGTGCGCGGGAGGGTCATGCGCTGGTCCTGGTTGGGCGGCCGGGCTTGACCTGCTCGGTCATTGGCCGCCAGCCCATCTTACAAACCCCGTCCCGCGCCGGATCGATCCACTCAGCCGCACTGCCCGACAAAGCCGCAGGCGGTGCAGAACTCGCAGCCGTCCTTCTGGATCAGCGTGTGGTTGCCGCATTCCGGGCAGGCCTTGCCGGCGATCAAGCCGCTGCTGGCGGCCCCCTTGGCGGTGGCGGCCGGCGCGGCCAGGATGCCCATGGCCTGCAGCGGCAAGCCTTGCTCGTCCAGCACCCCCAGCATGGCGTAGCGGTGGATCACCAGCCGGGCGATATAGGCCACGGTGCTGGGCCAGATTTGCTGGCGGCGCTGGCTGTTGGCAAGCTCGGGCACCGGCGCCATGAAGTGGCCCAGCGGCTCGCCGACGTTGAGCAGCTTGCGCAGCTTCATGCCGATCCAGGCCGGGTCGAGCACCCGCATGTCGAGTGACAGCAGCCGCGCCAGGCCGTCCAGCGCGCGCGGGTAATTGCCCGAGAAACCGATCGCGCAGGGCCGGGTGACGCTGCCGCCTTCAGGGCCGTTGACAGGCCCGGGCAGCGTCACCTCTTTCAAGGTGACGGTGAAGCGCTCACCGGTGGCCGGGTTGTCCACGTCCACCGCCCAGGCCAGCGTGCCTGCGGTGCCGGTGCGCGGCTCGTCGCGGCTGAACATGGCGTCCAGCACCGGCGTGGGGCCACCTTCTTGCAAGGCGCCCAGTTGCTCGCAGCGCCAGCGGATCACCGCTGCGGTGGCGGCCACCACGCCGGGGAACAACCGCAGCTCACCGTGCGGCGGGAACGGCATCTCGAAGGCCCGCTCCTCGGCCACGGTGGCCAGGGCGTCGAGCTTCAACCTGAGCCAGGCGGCATCGTTGCTGCGCATGTCCATCGACAGGGTCTTGGCCAGCGCACCGAT
>JANLZT010000603.1:0-6517 GCA_031366465.1 Betaproteobacteria bacterium
AAGACGATGGCCATGGTCAGCAGCGCGCCCTCGAACAAGGTGCGCTTGACATTGGCCACCGACACCCGGATCGAGCGCGAGCCGTCGCGCACCACCTCCAGCGCCATGCCGGGGGGTAGCTGCGGGCGCAGCGCTGCGGCGGCCTTTTGCATGCCGTCCACCACCTCGATGGTGTTCTCGCCCTGGCTCTTCTTGACCTCCAGCGCCAGCATGCGCTGGCCGTTGTAGAGCGCCAGCGACTCGGGCTCCTCGGGGCCGTCCACCACCTGCGCCAGCTGCGACAGCCGCACCGCCTGGCTGCCATTGCCGCTGTTGCCGCGGCGGGCCACGATCAGCTTGCCCAGGTCCTCCGGGCGCTGGATGCGGCCCTTGACTTGCACATTGCGCTCGATCTCGCCCGAGCGCAGGCTGCCGGCCGGCAGGTCCTGGTTCTCGCTGCGCACCGCCGCCATCACCGTCTCGACGCCGACGCCCAGCGCCTCCATGGCTTGCGGCTGCAGGTAGACGTTCAACTCGCGCTTGACCCCGCCCACCAGCGCCACCGCGCCCACGCCGCGCACGTTCTCCAGCCGCTTTTTGACCACCTGGTCGGCATAGGTGGTCAGCGCCTGCACGCTGTGGCGGTGGTCGGGCGAGGTCAGCGCCAGCGTAAAGATCGGCGCGCTGGCCGGGTCGAAGCGCGAGACCCGCGACTCTTTGACCTCATCGCGAAAGCTGGCCTTGATGACCGCCAGCTTCTCGCGCACATCGTCGGCGGCGCGCCGGCCGTTGACGTCCAAGTTGAACTGCACGATCACCACCGAGGTGCCCTCGTAGCTGCGCGAGAACAGTTGGCTGATGCCGGCGATGGTGTTGACCGATTCCTCGATCTTGCGGGTGACCTCGCTCTCCACCACCTCGGGCGAGGCGCCGGGGTAGTCGGTCTGCACCACCACGGTGGGGAAATCGATCTCGGGGAACTGGTCGACCTTCAAGCGCTGGTAGGAAAACAGCCCCAGCACCACGAAGGCCAGCATGACCATCACGGCCATCACCGGGTTGCCGATGGAGAGTCGGGTGAACCACATGGCGGGTCAGCGCGCGGCGGCGGCCGTGGTGGTGGAGGCCGAGGCCGAGGCCACGCCCGCCGAGGCCGCCGGCAGCAGCAAGCGCACGCCGGCCGGCACCAGGCCGGCACTGGCGGCCAGCACGGCGTCGCCAGCGGCCAGGCCGTCCAGGATCTCGACGCTGTCCTGGCCATCGATCTGGCCGCGCCCGCCCAGCTTGAGCGGCCTGAGCACGGCCCGCCCGGCGTCCACCTTGATCGCATAGGGCAGGGCCTGGTCGGTGCGCACCGCTGACAGCGGCAGGGCCAGCACGGCGCGCCGGTCCAGATCGATCCAGCCCCGCGCAAACAGGCCGTTGCGCAGGCCGGCCTGGGCCGGCAATGCCAGGTAGGCGATGACGGTGCGCGAGCCGGCCTGCGCGCTCGGGTTGATGCGCACCACGCTGGCGGCCAGCGGCTGGTTGCTGCCGTCCACCGTCAAATGAGCCAAGGCCCCCAGGCGCAGCGCGGCCAGGTCTTGCGGCGCGATCGAGGCCTCCAGCTCCAGCCGCGACAGATCGACGATCTCCAGGATGCGGGCGTCCACCGCCACCCGCTCGCCGGGCTGGGCCAGGCGTTGCGCCACCAGGCCGGTGATCGGTGCTACCAGTTGGGCATCGGCGCGCGATTTGCGGGCCAGCTCCACGGCGGCCAGCGCGGCCTGCAGGGTGGCCTGGGCCCCGGCCTCGCTGGAGACCGAGGTGTCGAGCGCGGTCGGCGAGATGATGCCCTGGGCCACCAGGGCCTTGTTGTTGGTCAACTGGCGCTGGGCGATGTCGACCTGCGCGCGGGCGGCTGCCGCCTGCTGCTCGGCCTGGCGCAGGCGCCAATCGAACTCGGTGGTGTCGAGCTGGCCCAGGATCTGGCCCTTGCGCACCGTGTCGCCTTCGCGCACGGTCAGGGTTTGCAGCTCGGCCGCCAACCTGGCCTTCACGAACGCGGTGTTGACGGCCTTGATCGTGCCGGACACCTCCAGGCCCTGCACCAGCGGCTGCACCTGAGCCAGCAGCAAGTCCTGGGGGCCGAGTTCGAGCGTTGGCACGGCAGCGGCGCTGGCGGCTGGCGGTGGCGGCCTGGCGCTGTCCGCAGCGGCCCGCGCCTTGCTCCAGCGCAGGCCACCGCCGGCCAGCAGCAACAGCAACAACAGGGCCAGCGCCCAACGGATCCAGGGTTTGAACGGGGTCATGCGAGCGGTCCGACGATGGGCGCCACAGCGGCGCCGGGTTGATGGCAGAGGCCGTCCAGCACCAGGCCCACATGCTGGGCGATGAAGGCATGGCCATCCAGATGCCAGTCCACCGGGCAGGCGCCCAGGGTGTGGCGGTGCAGGCAGATCATCACCAGCGGCAGGGCCAGCGAGTGCACCGCGCAGTCGACATCCACCGCCCGGAACTCACCCTGGGCGATGCCACGCCGGACGATGCCGCCGATCAAATGGTGGGCCGGCTCGATCACCTCGCGGGCGTAGTAATCGGCGATCTCGGGGAAGTTGCGCACCTCGGTGACCACCAGCTTGAAGACCCCGGCGGCCGGGCTGTCGTAGAGCCGGCGCCACCAGTCCACCAGGATCTCGCGCAGCAGGCTGGTGGCGCTGCCGCTGTAGCCTGCGGCCATCTCGGCACCCTCGGCGATCCGGTCAGACAGGTTGTGGGCTATCACCGCCTTGAGCAACTCTTCCTTGCTGGGGTAGTAGAGGTAGAGCGTGCCCTTGGACACCCCGGCGCGCTGCGCCACCTCTTCGGCCTTGGTGTTGGCAAAGCCTTTTTCGACAAACAGGGCCAGCGCGGCCGCCAGCAGTTCCTGGGGCCGGGCGTCCTTGCGGCGGCGGCGGAGGGTGGGATCGTTGGGCATATTAATGACTGACTGGTCAGTAATGTAGCCAATGACCCCGACGCAGGTCAAGCCCGGGGTAGCTGTGCGCCGTCGCGCACGAAGCCCTGCGGCATGACATCACCCTGCGCGTTCGACTTCGCGCCCGCAGCGGGACGCAAGCAGGTTTGCCGGGTTGGCGGTGTCAAGCTCAGCGGCGGCTGCGACTTGGAAGGGCGAGCGTGATCACCCTCGGTCAGTCCAGCGCCTGCGAGGCCAGCCGTCGGGCGCAGCCACCGTAGTGGCGCGAAGTGTTGAGATCAGCCTGGCACTCACCGTCAGCTGGGCCGGTCCGCAGCGGGCACATGCCTGCTGGCACCGGACCGGCCTGTGGTATTCCGAAGGCGCATCAGCCGACCCGCAGCAGGGCGGCGGAAGTAACGAAATCGGATTTGATCGGCTTCGGATGAGGTCAAGCCGCTACGACAACCACCCGCCGCTCAGGCTCGCCGGCGCCAAGCCAGCAGCAGCAGCAGAGGCAGCCCCGCCAGGAGGTAAGCCAATGAAGCAGCTTCCGGCACGGGAGACGGCACCGTGCTGGGGCAATCGCCGAACAGGCAGTTCACTTGCAGGCGGTAGTTGCCCGTCTCATCCAGGCCCGAATCCCTGAGACCGATCTTGTAGGCGCCGCTCATCGTGAGGTTCAGGTCGACCGAGTTGGTGCACAGGATCGGCCTGCCAAAGCCGTCGTTGCCGTTGCAGAGCGTGTCCGAGATGCGCAGGCCCGACGGATCCCACACCTCCAGGTACGGATCCAGGCCACCAGTAGCAGTTCGCACCGTCAGCCGCACTTGCGTCCCAAGCGCACCGTTGAAGGCATAGAAGTCCATGTCAACCGGAAGCGCCAAGGACTCGGCAACAGGCGGTGTGCCATAGGCAAAGCCCACCCAATTGTTCTTCGGTGGATAGGTTTCCAGCTGGAGTTGATAAGCACCGGCTTCGTCGGCACCGATGTCAGACAGGTTCACCGTGTAGCGCCCGGTCTCGGACAGGGTCCAGTCCAAGGCCGTGCTGCACAGGATGGGCCTGCCAAATCCGTCATTGCCTGAGCAGGAGGCCGAAGCCAGCGTGGTGCCCGTCGGGCTTCGCAGTACCAGCGCTGGGTCAAGACCACCGGCTAGGGTGTGCAACAACACCCGCGCCGAATCGCCTGCCTGCCCCATGAAGGTGAAGCGGTCAACTTCCAGGGCATTTGCCAGCGTCGCGCCGAGCGTATGGTCGCCATAGGCGATAGCCACAGCACCGACGACGCCGGTGGTGTCAACTTCATGTTCGATCGGCGTGGCCAGCCCCGGTCCGGCGGCGCAGGCCAGGCCCAGAGCGATCAGCGCCTGGAGCCAATGGGTGTGCTGGAAAACGTGTGTATGGTGGTGCATGGGCCCTCCCGAGGGTTGATGATTGCTTGGTTGCTGCGAACACCATGACCACCCAGTAGCGTTCGCATGCTGCCGGAGAAGCACCTGCGCAGACTGATTGCGATGACTGACCATGGGTTCGAAGCTCAATGTTGATCTTCTGGGAATCGTGCGCAATAGGTCAGTTGACGAATCAAGTGCGACATACGGCGGAGACTGCATCGAAGCCAATGGACTCAAACGCCAACAACATTCAAACTTGCAGTGCCGAGTGCCAGCCCAACCGACAAAAGCTCATTGGCACTGCTGAATGCCACTCAACACCCCCAGTCTGCACAACCTGGCAAGCCTTGTACTGCCAAAACAGGTCGAGGCCGAACAGGTACGCGCCCACTACGCCCAAATCCCGGCGATGGCAATTGCGCCCACGCTGGGTGGGCTGTTCACGGTCTGGGTACTTTGGGGCGCGGTGGACAACCGGGTGCTGGTGGTCGGCATCCTGGCAGTCGCGCTGCTGTCGGCGCTGCGCATGCTGGTCTACCAGCGCTTTTTCGCTGCCGACGCCGCGCGCGCTGGCGACCAGGTGTGGCGGCTGTTGGCAGTGGCCGCTGCCGCATTGTCGGGCTGCATTTGGGGCAGCGCGGCGCCCTTGCTCTATCCACCTCAGCAGCCCGGCTACGAGGTCTATCTTCTGGTGCTGTTGACGCTGTTGCCGATCGTGCCGGTGGCGGCGCTGGCGGTATACATGCCAGCCTTCTACGCCTATTACCTGCCCTGCATGGCACCCTTCATCCTGACGTTGGCGCTGCAGCCCAGCCGGCCCGAGAAGATGGCTGCACTGCTGCCGGTGATGATGATGGCTGCGATGCTGACCTTCGCCCGGCGCTATTCGCGCAGCCTGACCGACGCGATCGGTTTGCGGCTGCAACTGGCGCAGAAGTCCGAGGCGCTGGAGTTGGCGATCCGGCACAAGTCCCAGTTCATCGCCGCAGCCAGCCACGACTTGCGGCAGCCGGTACACGCCATGAGCCTGTTCCTGGCCGCGCGACCGCAGGACAAGGACGCGCAGGACGCCAGCTTCATGGGTTTCCTGGAGGCTTCGCTGCGCAACCTGCGCGAAATGTTGACCAACCTGTTGGACAGCGCGCGGCTGGAGGCCGGCGTGGTTCGGGTGGCTCGACAGCGTTTTGAGCTAGGCCCGTTGTTGCAGAAGCTGGCCGACGAGCATGCACCGCTGGCGCAGCAGGCAGGCCTGGGATTTCGCTGTCGGACGGTTGACAGCCCGGTGCAAAGCGACCCGATATTGCTGGAGCGCATCTTGCGCAATCTGCTTGGCAATGCGCTTAAGTACACACCGCAGGGCCATGTGGCGCTGGTGGCGAGGCGCACAGGTAGCACGGTCACGCTGCAGGTGCACGACACCGGCATTGGCGTCGCGGCGTCACAAGCATCGCGAATTTTTGAAGAGTTCATCCGGGTCGACGACGGCTGGCGCAGCGACGCCGGCGGCCTGGGCTTGGGCCTGGCGATCTCGCGGCGCCTGGCCGCTTTGCTGGGCCAGCCGATACGGCTGCGCTCGGTGCCCGGGCGTGGCTCGGTGTTCAGCATCGAGGTGCCGCTGGCCGAGGGCTGCCAGACCACCCCACCCGCCGGGCCCCACACCCCGTCGGCTGCCAGCATGCGCGCAGGGCTGGTGCTGGTGATCGACGACGACGCGCGGGTGGGTGTCGGCACATGTGCACTGATGCGGCGTTGGGGCCACCACGCGCACTCGTTTGTGTCAGTGAATGAGGCCATGGAAATGTTGGTCAGAAGTGCCACTCAACCCGACCTGCTGATCGCCGATGTCCACCTCGGCCTGGACGCATCGGGCCTGGACGCCGTGACTCGCATTCATCAGCACTTGGGCCACACGGTGCCAGTGATTCTGGTCACTGGCGACACCGATCCACGCCAAGTGCGCGAGGCCTTTGCGGCAGGTCATGTGCTGCTGCACAAACCGCTGGACCCGCAGCGCCTGCGGGCCTGCATGACGGACATCCTGGGCGCCGCACCGGCTTTGGTGATCCACCAGAAACCTTCGGCTATGCCGCCCGCAAGGCCGGGCTGAGCCGCAGCGGCCAAGCCGTGGTCGTGGCGGCCTGCAAGCAGCGCTCAGCAGCCAAGCAGGCCCAAGGCAGTGGCCTTGACCACCGCCTCGGTGCGGTTG
>JANLZT010000636.1:0-6198 GCA_031366465.1 Betaproteobacteria bacterium
GTCACCGCATTGGCGCCGATCAGCCCGACCGCGCGGCTGGCCCACAAGGCCAGCCCGGCGCGCCGGGGCTCAATGGCGATGAAGCGCTGGGCCTGGGTGGCCACCGCGCCCAGCAAGGTCCGCAAGGCCTCAGCCTCGAAGTGGTGCAGGAACAAGTTGGCAACGATCAGGTCCCAGCCTGGCGCTGCGGCCACGGTGCTGCTGGCCGGGCCGTCCGCCCAGTCCAAGGCATCGTGGGTCCAGGCGGTGGCGCGCCAGCCCAGCCGGGCATAGGCCGCCAGCGTGGCGCCGCTGACCAGTGCCTGGCGGTCGAGCAGGGTCAGATCCACCTGGCCCCAGGCCGGCGCCAGTTGGCCCGCCAGCCCCAGCATCAGGCTGCCATCGCCGGCGCCAAGCTCCAGCACCCGCAGGCGCAGGCGCAGTGGGTCAGGCCGCGCGGGGCCCGATTGCAGGCGGCCGGCGGGCGCCGCTGCGGGCATCAGCCGGTGCCAGGCCTGCGACAAGGTCGAGCGGGTGCCCATCCAGCGGTGGATGCGTTGCAGATCCCGGCGCGAGTGGATGGCCTGCGGGTCGTCGGCCGGCAGATGGTCCAGGGCCTCGGGCAAAACCGTTCGGGCCGCGCCCATCAGCTCACCTGCAGCAGTGCGCCATGGCAGCTGAAGCCCGCGCCAAACGACGACAACCACCACCAGCCCGGGGGCGCGTTGTCGGCCAGTGCGGCCTGCAACACAAAGTAGACAAAGGCGCTGGACAGATTGCCGTATTCCAGCAGCATCGCCGCGCTGTAGCGCAGGGCCTGGTCGTCGAGCTCAAAGCGCCTGGCCAGCGCCAGCAGCACGTCGCGGCCACCGGCGTGCAGGATCCAGGCCTGGATGTCGTCGGGGTTCAAACCAGCCTGACCCAGCACCTTGCCCAGCACCCGGTGGGCATGGGTGGCCGCCAGCGCCGGCACCGCGCGCGTCAGGATGTTGCGCTGCAGGCCGCCGCGCTGCTCAAAGCGCAAGGCCTGGCGCTGCGACGGCTCGATCAAGGACGCGCTGTCGGTCCATTTGATCCCGCGCCGGCCGGCCTGCGGGCTGTGTGACAGCACGGCAGCGCCGGCGCCGTCGCCAAACAGGCAGGCGCTGATCAGCACGCCGGGGTCGTTGTCCAGGTACATCGCCGCGCTGCTCAGTTCCACGCACACCGACAGCACATGGTTGGCCACGCCCGCGCCCAGCAGCGCCTGGCCGAGCTGGCAGTTGGGCAGCGCAGCCGCGCAGCCCTGGCCGACCAGGTCGAAGCACAGCGCATCCGCACGCAGGCCCAGGCGTTCGACCAGATGGCCGCTCAAGCCCGGGCAGAGCCGGCCGGTGCAGGTGCTGACCACCACGGCGTCGATCTGCAACGGCAGCAGGCCGGCATCGCCCAGCGCGCGGGCGCCGGCCTGGGCGGCCAGTGCCGGGGCGTGGGTTTCGAAGCGCCGGGCCAGCGTGTCCGGGTCGATCACAAAGGCTTCGGCCAGCGCGTCCAGCGCCAGCCAGCGCGCGCCAATGCCGTTGTCATGCCGCAGCACGTTGCGCGCGACCCAGTGCGCACGCGCGTCCAGCTGGTCGAACCAGTCCGATTTCTCGAAGGCGTCCAGGCATTCGACCTGGCTGTAGCGCTGGGCGGGGGTGGCAGTGCCTAGTCCTCGAAAGTACATGGGGTTTGCGCGTTGACGGGGGCGGTCTGCCGGACCGGCGCTCAGGGCAGCCCTGGCGGGGGACGAGGTGACAGTGTGTAAGTGCCCGGCGGGCCTCGTCTGTTGGCCATCGCACATTGCCGGCCCGCGGTTGTGCCTGCCAGACAAGTGGCCGCCTACCGGACACCCGCAGCGTCTGGGTTGCCGCGCTGAGGGGCGCGCTGCGCCGTAGGACAGCGCCGGGGTGCGTCTGCGGTGGCGGCCTATGGCGCATGGGCGTCGGCCGGCCAGACTGGCGCCATGACCATCCACCCGTCGCTGCCGTGATCCGCGTCCGCAAGGGCCAGGCGCCTGCCGCTTTGAGCCGCAGCGAGTTTGGTCAGCGCTTCCAGCGCCGCTATGTCGATCCAGCCTACCGGCCTGAGCAGGCCGCCATCGACCGGCTGGAGGCCATCGCCTGGCAGGCCTTGCAGGACGGCCGCAAGGCGCCGTTGACGCGGCCTGCCGGGCGCGGCTTTGCCGACCCAAGCTACCCCATCTCCACCGAGTGGCTCGACACCCGCAAGCGGCTGCGGGCAGCGCAGTCGCGTTGGGCTGATCGCAGCGCGCCGTCCCGGGTGCTGCTGGTGTGCGGCAGTGCGCGCAACGACGGCACTTGCCCGGGCGAGATCTCCAAGACCTGGCGGCTGACCGGCCTGGCGCAAGAAGTGCTGCAGGCCGCCCACATTGAGGCCGACCTGCTGGACCTGAGCCTGGTCACGTCCGAGTACGGCCGCAATATCCATCCTTGCAAGGGCTGCGTGTCGAGCGCCATGCCGCTGTGTCACTGGCCCTGCAGTTGCTTCCCCAACCACGCACTGAACCAGGCCGACGACTGGATGGCCGAGATCTACGAGCGCTGGGTGGCCGCGCATGGCGTGATCCTGCTGGCGCCCACCTACTGGTACCAGTCGCCGAGCCCGCTCAAGCTGATGATCGACCGGCTGGTCTGCGCCGATGGCGGCAACCCCGACCCGTCCAGCACCCATGGCAAGACGGTGGCCGAGGCCAAGCAGATCGAGCACGACGGCTGGGCCTATCCCAAGCACCTGGCCGGCCGCGCCTATGGCGTGGTGGTGCATGGCGATGTGGCAGGGGTGGAAGCCCACCGCCGCAATCTGTGCGACTGGCTGGACTGGATGGGCTTGTTGGATGCCGGCGGGGCGGCCCGGCTGGACCGCTACATCGGCTACTTCGAGCCCTACTACAACAGCCACCAGGCGCTGGACCGCGACAGCGCGGTGCAGGACGAAGTGCGCAATGTGGCGCGCGCGGTGGCGGTGGCCGTCAAGGCCTTGCGCGATGGCAGCCTGCGTCCGCCCGACAAGGGTTTAAAGCCGCCCCGGCCCAAGTGAGCATGGCCGCCACATCAACCGGTGGGCTCGGGCCGACCGGCCACGTCACCAGACCCCTTCTCGGAGCCAACATGACCTCTATCCCTTGGCCGCCGCACCGGCCCGTCGGTCTGCCCTTGCGCTGGGCCCTGAACGTGGCGATGCCGCTGCGGGCGCTGTCGATGTTGGCGGCGATGCTGCTGTCGGTGTCGATGGTCAGCGGCTGCGATGCGCGGGCACCGGCAGCGCCGGCCTTGCCAAGTGCCCGGGTGACCGACGCCAGCCGGCCCGACCTGACGATGCCGCACACCGCCTCGACCGATGTCTCGGTGCCGTCGGCGGGGGCGGTGTTTGCCGGGCCGGCGGCCCAGGCCTCGACCGATCAGCCAGGCAGCACGCCGCAGGCGCGCGCCAATGGGTCGCTGTCGCGGGCCCAGGAATCGAACGCCATGCCGATGCCCGGCCAGGCCAATGACCACTCGGTGCCGGTGGTCGCGCCCAAGCCCGGCGCGTCGCGCTGATCACTCGGCCAGCGGCGCCAGCCCCAGCCGATCGACCACCTTGCGCTCGGCCTCATAGCCGGCCCGCAGCGCGCGGCCGTAGTCATCGGGCCCCAGGTAGGCCAGCTCCTGGTCGAACAGGGCCAGCTCGGCCAGGTGTTCGGGGTCATTCATCGCATTGCGGAAAGCCTCGTGCAGGATTTGCACCACCGGCGCCGGGATGCCCGCCGGCCCGGCAATGCCATAGGGCGAGGTGGCGACGATGCCGTGGCCCAGCTCCTTGAGCGTGGGCACATTCGGCCAGCGCTTGCTGCGTTGCTCACCAAAAGTGACCAGCAGGCGCAGCTTGCCCGAGTCGACAAAGGGCGCAAAGCCATTGCTGTTGACGCCCACCATCACCTGGCCGGCGGTGACCGCGATCATCTGCTCGGACGTGCCTTTGTAGGGCACATGGATGTAGCTGAGATGGCGCTTGCCGAACAGCTCATCCAGCACCACATGCGGGGTGGTGCCGGCGCCATTGGTGGCGATGCTCAGGCTGTTGGGTTTGGCCTTGGCATAGGCGAATAAATCATCCAGGCTGCGCAGGCTGCTGGACGCCGGCACGACGATGCCGAAGGTCACGCCCGAGAGCTGGATGATGGGCGTGGTGTCGCGGATCGGGTCCCAGCTAACCTTGCGGGTCCAGGGCGCGCGTAGCACGGTCTGGGGCATTTGCGCCAGGGTGTAGCCGTCGGGCGCCGCCTGCTGCAGCACCGGCATGGCCAACGTGCCACCGGCGCCGCCGCGGTTCATGACCAGAATTTTCTGGCCCAGCTGGCGTGCGGCGGCCTCGGCCAGCACCCGGAAGCTGAGATCGGTGGCACCGCCCGCCGGCCAGGGCAGCCACAGATTGATCGGCCGGGTGGGGAAGCGCTGCGGCGCCTGGGCCAGCGCAGCGCCCCAGGCCGGCGCCAGCAACAGGGCCTGGGCCAGGCCCAGCCATTGGCGGCGATTGCAGCGCGGCGCTGCGGCGATTCTGGAAGGGGGTGGGGTTATTGCCATTCGGTCAACTCCAGCGTCATGGTGCCGCCGGTCAGAAAGGTGGATTTGGCGGGCTCGTCGCGTTGCATTTTGACCAGCCCCACGCCCTTGCAGTACCACTCGGTGCTGGTCAGCGGCAGATCGCGGAAGCCCACCACCGGGTCGGCAAACAGCTTGATCACCGCGCTGCCGGTGACCTTGATGCAATCGGCAAAGCTGCCAGCGCGGGTGGTCACGGGCTGGCCCAGGGCCTCGATGCGGTAGTTCATCAACACCGGTTTGTGGCTGTGGCGGATCTCGGGCGGGAAGTCGGCATTGCGGCGCAGCAAGTAGGTGGTGGTGGGGGCCTGCCAGCTGGTGCCCACTGCCAGCGGCATCTTCAGCACGTAGCGGCCGGGTTTGTCGGCCTGCGGGTCGGCTTGGAGGTCGGTCTTGGTGGCGACGCGGAAGATGCCGGTCTCGTCAAACCGCAGCCAGTAGTCCACGCCGCTGTCACTGCGCCTGCGCCAGGCCCGGCCGCCGGCTTCCATGGATTCCTCGCCCAGCGCGCTCAGCAGCAGCGGCTCGTGCTCGACGGAGTTGTTCTCCCATTCGCTGGACACGTCATAGGCCCAGCGGTGGCCGGCCTCCAGCGGGAAGTAAGACAGGCTGGGCGGCGGCCCGCCGCAGCCGGCCAGCAGCGCAGCTGCCAGGCAGGCTGGCAGCGCCACGCGCAGGCCGGTCGATTGGGGTGGGTGCTTGGACATCATTTTTCAGGCAACTGCGGCGCCGGCAGGTCGCGGATTTTGACCTCTTGCTCATCCGAGCCTGGCCGCAGCCAGCCCAGGCCCTTCTTGCCGGCTTTGGGCACGGCCGTGCCCATCTGGCTGATGCCCTGGCGGGCCTTTTTCATGCCCTCGTTGAGCAGGGCGTGCAAATCCTTGGTGTAGGCCACCTTGTAGGCCCGCGGCTGGGCCACTGGCTTGCCCTTGTCGATGGCGTTGACCCACAGGAACAGCGCGCCGGGCGTCTTGGCGCTGGGCTCTTCGATCACCACTGCCAGCAGCGCAAAGCGCTCAGGCAGGCTGTCCGGGGTGGGCCAGCCCGACAGTTGGTGCACCAGGTCGTCGCCCCAGAAGTACAGCACCGTGCTGCCCAGCACCAGCAAGCCCTTGAGCCAGAGCGGCCAGTGCGACCACAACAACGCCAGGGTGCACAGCAGCACCAGCAATGCAAAGCTGAGGATGAGGGCCAAGGACATGGGGTTTTTTAGATTCTCTCGACCAGTTGCTTGGGCAAGGTGTTGACGTTGGTGACGCCGCCGTCGGGCAGGATGGTGAAGCGGGCGGCGGTGCCCTCGTCGCCCTTGCGGGCCAGCGTGAGGCTGCCGTAATACACCACCTCGGCGCGCGGGTTGACCTTGACGATGGACACGGTGCAATCCACCGGCTTGCCGTCCTTGGACTCGTAGTAATGGGCGTTGACGGTGTACTCGCCCACCGCGATGCCGCGCAGCGTCACCACCTCCTGGTTGAGCGGGTTGATGATCTGCTTGCCGTTGACCACGATGGTGTCGTTGGCCAGGCCGCGGTCGTCGCGGTCCAGGTGCATCAGGCCGGCCTCGCGGGCCCGGAACCACACCAGGTTGCCGCCCGGGTCC
>JANLZT010000661.1:0-2464 GCA_031366465.1 Betaproteobacteria bacterium
TGCCCGATTGCGGCCATTCGCCACAGCGCGACCAGCCCGACGCGGTGATCGCCGCCGTCTGCGCCTGGGCGCAGGCCGCCGGGTGCTGAGTTTTGGACACTGAGCTTTGGGCACTGAGGGCCTGGCGACTTAGCATCCGGACGTCGCCGTAGCCCACCCCGCAAGATCAGCTTCACCGGTTCAGTGGTGGTGGGCAAGCTGCTGGCGGCCCAGGCCGCGATGTTGATGAAGCGCAGCACCATGGAGCTGGGCGGCCATGCGCCGGTGATCGGCGGCAGGCTGGCCCAGCCGCCGGGCCGTCACAGTCTAGGCAGTGCAGTGCGCACGAGCGCATGCCAGCCGCTATGGGCGCCATGCCAGAATTTGCATGGCGGCCCCCCGCCGCCGCCCCGATGACCCGCCCCGCCGACCCCATCGACAGCTACCTGCTGCGGGTGCTTGTCACCCTGGTTGGCGAGCGCAGCGTGTCGCGCACCGCGGTCCGGCTGAACCAGACCCAACCGGCAATCAGCAAGGCCCTGAACCGCCTGCGCGAGGTCTATGGCGACCCGCTGCTGGTGCGCGAAAAAGGCGGCATGGCCACCACCGACCGCGCGCTGGCGTTGCGCGAGCATGCCCGGCGCGCGCTGGCCGAGCTGGACGCGATGCGCCACGGCGGCGCCGAGCCGTTCGACGCCGCCAGCAGCAGCCTGAGCTTTCGCATCGGCTCGCCGGATTTCATGGTGGCGTCGTTTCTGGCCGGCGCGGTGGAGCGCTTTCGCCTGCAGGCGCCGCGGGCCCGCCTGGTGGTGCAAGCGCTGGCGGCCGAGTTCGACCATGAGCGCGCCCTGGCCCAGGGTGAGCTCGACGTGGTGATCGGCAATTGGCCCGAGCCGCCCCAGCACCTGCACCTGTCGCTGCTGCTCGACGACGAGATCGTCTGCCTGACCCAGCAAAGTGATCCGCGCGCGGTGGCCGGCCTGCGCCGCGAGCAATACCTGGCGGCCAGCCATGGGGTGCCGCTGCCCTATTCACCGTCGCAGCGCGGGGTGGACGAGACCCATTTGGCCAGCCTGCGGGTGACGCGCGACGCGCGGGTGGTGGTGCCTTACTTTGAGCTGGCGCCCTATCTGCTGGTCAACACCGACCTGGTCTTCACCACCGCCCGGCACTTTGCGGCCCACTGCGCGCGCCGCTTGCCGCTGGCGATCAGCCCGGCGCCGTTTGATTTTCCGCGGATGCGCTTCTACCATCTGTGGCATGAGCGCTCGCAGCAATCGCCGCCGCAGCGCTGGTTTCGCGGCCTGCTGACCGACGCCGCCCGGCGCCTGGTATTTTCAGCCTGAGGGGCGCCCTGCAGGCCCACCAGCAACCCGACCAGCCCCCGAAGGAGCCCAGCATGCCGCTGCACATGCCCGAACCCGCCAGCCCGGCATCACTCGACCCGCCCACGCTGCCCCACCTGCCGCACCTGCCGCACCTGCCGCATATGCCAATCAGCGACGAAGAACGCGCGGCCCGGGTTGAGTTGGCCGCCTGCTACCGCATTTTTGCGATGCTGGGCTGGACCGAGCTGATCTTCAACCACATCACGCTGCGCGTGCCCGGCCCGCAGCGCAGCTTCTTGATCAACCCCTTTGGCCTGCGCTATGACGAGATCACGGCCTCCAATCTGGTGGCCATCGACATCGACGGCCACCCGGTGCGGCCCGGCCAGGCGGCCATCAACCGGGCCGGCTTTGTCACCCACAGCGCGCTGCACCGCCACCTGGACGGCGCCCATTGCGTGATGCACACCCACACCAGCACCGGCTGTGCGGTGGCCTGCCTGGACGCCGGCCTGCTGCATGACTCGTTCTACGGCGCCCAACTGCACGGGCGGGTGGCTTACCACGACTTTGAGGGCGTCACCGTCAACCTGGCCGAGCAGCAGCGCCTGCTGGCCAGCATTGGCGACAAGCCAGCGGTGATCCTGCGCAACCATGGCCTGCTGGCCTGGGGCGGCACGCTGGCGCAGGCCTTTTTCTGGCTCTGGACCTTGCAGCGCGCCTGCGACATCCAGATCGCCTGTGCAGCGGCCGGCCCGGTGCGGCGTCTCGGCCCGGCGGTGCTGGCCCAGACCCGGCGCGAGGCCGGCCCGACCGAGGCCATCGTCTGCGAGATGGTCTACGCCTCGCTGCGCCGCAAGGTGGACCAGATCGATCAGGGCTACCAGGCCTGAGAGGCGGTCGGCGGCGCGGGCTGTCGGCCGCCGGACGGCTAGAACCTATTGCACCAAACCCGGGCCTGGCCAGCGCCGCGCTGGTGCGTGGGCGGCTGTCGGGGCGGCGGCCGAGGCGGCGCGCACTAGTACTGCGTTTCACCAAACTGCTTACAAATGAAATCGATGGATTCGTTCGTCAGGCTAGGCGCAAACCGCAGCCATAGCCGTAGCTATGGCGAGGATTTGCAACGACGCATGGCGGACGAAGACGCGATTTCGTGT
>JANLZT010000670.1:0-5273 GCA_031366465.1 Betaproteobacteria bacterium
CAGCAGCGGCCGCCGCACCGGGCCGCCCACCTGGCCCAGCAGTTCTTGCCAGGCCTTGCTGTGGGCCTGAGGTTTGCCGGCGGGCTTGCAGGCCTTGAAGGCCTCGCGCGCCGGCTGCAGGCTGCCCTGCACCTGGCGTGCACCGGCCGCATCGCCGGCAAAGGCCAGTTGGGTGTAGTCGTGGATGCGGTGGTCCAGCGCCGTCTGCAGCAGCATCGGCGGCGTGCTGCACAAATAGAGCCGCCAGCCCAGCTCAATGATGTTGTCCAGCCACTCCTCCTCGCTGGCGGTGCTGACCTGGATGCGGTCGCCCACCCGTCGCGACAGCTCGGAATACATCGGCCGTGGCACGCTGTATTTGATGGCCACGATATTGGGCAGCTCGGCGATGCGGGCGCAGAGCTGCGGGCTCATCAAATAGCCGCAATCGGGGTGGTTCCACATCGCGATGCCGATGTCCAGGCTGGCACTCAGGTGGCGGTAGTACTCGTAGACCGTCTCGTCGGTGTGGGCGCCAAAGTGCAGCACCGGGCTGTGCACCACGATCCAGTCGGCGCCCACCTTCGTGGCATGGCGCGCCAGGTCAATGACGACGTCAAGGTTGGTGTCCGAGCAGCTCATCACCGTGCGGGCCT
The DNA here is from genome assembly GCA_031366465.1 of Betaproteobacteria bacterium. GTDB lineage: Bacteria > Pseudomonadota > Gammaproteobacteria > Burkholderiales > Burkholderiaceae_C > Pseudaquabacterium. The sequence continues at coordinate 636 of JANLZT010000670.1, forward strand.
GGCCGCGCACGCCGGCCACCGCGATCTCGAAGCTGCGCTTGCGCTCAGGCACCGACATCGAGAAGAACTCGCCCTGCTTGCCGCTGACAAACAGGCCGCTGATCTTCAGCGCCCGGGTCCAGTGGTGGATATTGGCCTCGAAACCGGCTTCATCGACCCCGCCATCGGCCGCAAAAGGCGTCAGCGTGGCGGCCCAGACGCCGGTGAAATGGGCCTTGGCATAGGCCTGGGCGTCGCTGCGGTCGTAGTCCATGGTGGTCCTGGGGGTTTACGGCTCAGGCTTGCAGCACGCGCCACAGGCGCTCGGCTGTCAGCGGGAAATCGGGTGCGCGCCGGCCCAGTGGCGCCAGCGCATCGTCCACCGCATTCAGCAGCGCGGCCGGCACGCCGATGCAGCCGGCCTCGCCCACGCCCTTGGCGCCCAGCGGGTTGGCAGCACTCTTTGTGTTGTGCGACGCCAGCCGCACCGGTGGCATGTCGGCGGCGCGGGGCAGGGCGTAGTCCATCAGTGAGCCGGTCAGTAGCTGGCCTTGGTCGTCATAGACGATGCGCTCCATCAGCGCCTGGCCCAGGCCTTGCGCCAGGCCGCCCAGCAATTGGCCCTTGAGCAGCGCCGGGTGCAGCACCGTGCCGGCATCGTCCACCCAGGCCAGGTCCAGCACCGTCAACTCACCCGTCTCGGCCTCGATCTGCAGCGCCACCATCACGCAGCCGGCGGCCCAGGCCTCGTGCTCGGCATGGTGTTCGACGGCCACCTCACAGGGCCGCGCGGCGCCGCCGTCCAGCATCTGCCGCAACTGCTGCGCCGCCCGCAGCACCGCGCTGCCGCCGATGGCGGTGCTGCGGCTGGCCAGTGCGCCGATGCCGGGCGGGCAATGGCGGGTATCGCCGTGCAGCACCTCGATGTCGGCCGGCGTGCAGCCCAGCAGCGGCGCGGCAAGGGCGGCATAGGCGGTCTCGCGGCCCTGGCCCTGGGCGGTGGCACCGGTGGCCAGGCGGTAGCGGCCGCCGGGCAGGGCCGTCAGGGTGGCGCTCTCCAAGCCCTGGCCGCAGGGCTCGACATACAGGCCGATGCCGATGCCGATCAGCAGTGGCGGGTTGGTTTGGCCCGCGTGGGCATCTGCCTGACGAATCTGGGCCTGGCGGCGGCGCCAGCCGGCGTAGTCGAACAACTCAGCCGCTTTGTCCAGCAGGCCGGGCAGGTCCATCGCGTCCAGGCGGTCGCCGCTGGGCAGGGCTGCCGGCAGCGCGGTGGCCGGCCAGACCTGGCGACGCCGCAGCGTCAGCGGGTCTTGCCCGCTCTGGCGTGCGGCCTCGTCGATCAAGCGCTCCAGCAGGATCGCGGCCTCGGGTCGGCCGGCGCCCCGGTAGAGGCCCACCGCCGCCGCGTTGCTCATCCGGCAATCGCCCTGGGCCAGCACATGGGCCACCCGGTAGGGCCCGGGCACGATGCGGGCGGCGTTGCGGGTGGGCACCAGCGCGCTGTAGGTCAGCCAGTGGCCGAGCTTGAAGGTGAAGGTGGCGTGGATGGCCTGCACCGCGCCGTCGGCCGCCAGCCAGATCTGCCCGCTGGCGCTTGAGGCCCGGCCCTGCGGCGCGCTGGCCAGGTCTTCCATGCGGGTGGCCAGCCAGCACAGCGGCGCGCCCAGGCGGCGTGCGGCGTGGGCCAGCAGCAGCTCCTCGGGCCCGATGGCGGCCTTGCCGCCAAAGGCCCCGCCCACATCGGGCGCCACCACCTGCACCTGGGCCAGCGGCAGGCACAGGGACGTGGCCAGCATCTGGCGGGCCCGGCTGGGGGTTTGGGTAGCGCACCAGGCCAGCAGGGTCTGGCCGCCACCGTCGGCCGGCAGCCAGTGCATCAACGCGGCCCGGGGCTCCAGCGGCGCTGGCGCCACCCGAGGCAGGGCGATCTGCACCTGGGCGGTGGCCGGCCGGTCCGGCAGGCTGCCGCTGGACCATTGCACGCGCGCCACGGGCGGCGTGGCGGCGCCATCCAGCAGCGGGGGCAACTCGTCGATGTCGAGCCACACCAGGTCAGCCGCCTGCCGGGCGATGGCCGGATCAAGGGCCACCACCAGGGCCAGCGGCGCGCCCACCGCCGCCACCAGGCCGCTGCCCAGCAGCGTGCCGCTGGGCAAGTCCAGCGGCTGGATCAGCGGATTCACCGCCGGCAAAGCCAGGCCGGGTAAGTCCGCCTCGGTGAACACCGCCACCACCCCGGGCAGCGCGCGGGCTGCATCGGCCATCACGCCCCGCAGCCGGCCATGGGCATGGGCGCTGCGCACAAACACCGCCTGCAGCAGGCCGGGCGGTCGCAGATCGCCGACAAACTGCCCGGCGCCGCACAGCAGGCGCGCATCCTCGCGGCGCAACAGCGCGTCGGTGGGGGGCGTGGGCATCGGCATCGGCATCGGCATCCGCATCGGCATCGGCATCACCATGCCGCGCATTCAAGCGCAGCCGGCAGCGCAGCTCAAGCGCGAAATAGTCGGGCATTCAGCAAGTGGCTTGCTGAATCGGCACCGCGCCACCGGGTGCGCCCGGGGCTGCCGCAGCCGGGGGGCGTGATAGCCTTCCCGGCGATTCAGGCGCCGCAAAAGTCGGCGCTGCACCTTCAGGAGATCCGTGATGACACTCAAACACAAGCCTTGGGCCACGCTGCTGGCCAACACCGCGCTGGCGGCCCTGGCCACCTTGCTTGGCGCACCGGCCCAGGCCCAGGTCAAGATCGGCTTCATGGCCGAGCTGTCGGGCCCGCAAGGCCCGCTCGGGCAAGACCAGTACGACGCGCTGATGCTGGTGGTCGAGCGCAACGGCGGCAAGCTGGGTGGCGTGGCGGTGCAGGTGCTGCGCGAGGACAGCCAGCTCAAGCCCGATGTGGCCAACCAGATCGTCGAGAAGCTGATCGACAAGGAGCGGGTGTCCATCATCACCGGCATCACCTTCTCTAACATCATGATGGCGGTGCACAAGAAGATCACCGACAAAGAGGTGTTCCTGATCGGCAGCAATGCCGGCCCGTCGCCGATTGCCGGTGCGGCCTGCAGCCCTTACTTCTTCTCTGCCAGTTGGGAGAACGGCCAGCAGGCCGAGGTGGTGGGCAAGTACGCCGCCGACAAGGGCATGAAGAAGATGGTCACCATCGCCCCCAATTACCAGGCCGGCAAGGATTTCGTGGCCGGCTTCAAGTACTACTACAAGACCCCCACCGTCAATGAGCTGTGGCCGGCGCTCAACACCCAGGATTTCTCGGCCGAGATCGCGCAGATCGCCGCGGCCCAGCCGGACGCGGTATTTGCCTTTTTGCCGGGCGGGCTGGGCATCAACTTTGTCAAGCAATGGGGCCAGGCCGGCATGCGCGGCAAGATCCCGCTGCTCACTGTCTCCACCACCGACGGCATCGGCCTGCCGGCGATGGGTGACGCCGCACTCGGCGTGTTGGCCGGCACCTTTTGGGGGCCCGACTTTGCCAATGCTGCCAACCAGCGCTTCGTCAAAGAATTTGAGGCCAAGTACAAGCGCATCCCGTCGCAATACGCCGCACAAAGCTATGACGCGGCCCAGCTCATCGACGCTGCACTGGCCAAGACCGGCGGCAAGGTCGACGACAAGAAGGCGCTGATGGCGGCCTTGCGCACGGCCAGCTTTGCGTCGGTGCGGGGTGACTTCAAGTTCAACAACAACCAGTTCCCGATCCAGGACTTCCACATGTTCGAGGCCATCAAGGATGCCCAGGGCCGGATGACCTTGAAAACCATCGCCACGCCGCTGACCCAGGTGAAGGACAACTTTGCCGACAAATGCAAGATGACGATGTGATGTCAGCACCCAGCACCTGACCAGGGCGCGCTGCCACGGCAGCAGCGCCCGTTTTTTTCACACCATGACCACTGCGCTGATCCTCACCCAGGTGCTCAACGGGCTGCAGCTCGGGGTGCTGCTGTTTTTGCTGGCGGCCGGGCTGACGCTGGTCTTCGGCATCATGAATTTTGTCAACCTGGCGCATGGCGCGCTTTACATGGTGGGGGCCTTTCTGGCCACCGCCATCACCGCTGCCTCGGGCTCGTTCCTGCTGGGCGCGCTGGGCGCGGTGCTGGGCACCATGGCGCTGGGCGTGGCGATCGACCGCCTGGCGCTGGCCGGCCTGTACCGGCGCGACCACCTCGACCAGGTGCTGGCCACCTTCGGCCTGGTGCTGTTCCTCAACGAGGCGGTGCGCATGATCTGGGGCGTCAGCCCGCTGTACTCGCAAACCCCCACCTGGCTGGAGGGCACCGTGCAACTGGCCGGCTTCAACTACGCCGCCTACCGGCTGGCGGTGATCGCGGTCGGGCTGGCGGTAGCGGCGTTTTTGTACTGGCTGATCAACCGCACCCGGGTGGGCAAGCTGATCCGGGCCGGCGCCACCCATGCGCCGATGGTGGCCGCGCTGGGCGTGAACATCGGCCTGCTCAACACCCTGATCTTCGGCCTGGGCGCCGGTCTGGCCGCGCTGGCCGGGGTGATGGCCGGGCCGATATTTTCGGTGCAGTCGGGCATGGGCGAGACCATCCTGATCCCCACCCTGGTGGTCATCATCGTCGGCGGCATCGGCTCGATCCGCGGGGCTTTTCTGGCCGCGCTGATCATCGGCGTGGT
>JANLZT010000695.1:0-1765 GCA_031366465.1 Betaproteobacteria bacterium
TGGCGCTCAAGGGCGCGGCGCAGTTCTACAAGAGCCGCGGCAAACACCTGATCACCGTCAAGACCGAGCACAAGGCCACGCTCGACACGCTGCGCGAGCATTTCGGCAACCCGGCGTCACGCAGCCACGCCTGGGGCTGGGAGGCCGAGGCCATTGTCGAGAAGTCGCGTGAGCAAGTCGCCGCGCTGATCAACGCCGACCCGCGCGAGATCGTCTGGACCAGCGGCGCCACCGAGGCCATCAACCTGGCGCTCAAGGGCGCGGCGCATTTCTACAAGAGCCGCGGCAAGCACATCATCACGGTCAAGACCGAGCACAAGGCCACACTCGACACGGTTCGCGAGCTGGAGCGCCAGGGTTTCGAGGCCACCTACCTGGACGTGCAGGCCAACGGGCTGATCGACCTGGACCGGTTCAAGGATGCGTTGCGGCCCGACACCATCCTGGCCTCGGTGATGTTGGTCAACAACGAGATTGGCGTGATCCAGGACATGACCGCGCTGGGCACGCTGTGCCGCGAGCGCGGCATCGTCTTCCATGTCGACGCGGCCCAGGCCACCGGCAAAGTGGCGATCGATCTGGCAAAGCTGCCGATCGACCTGATGAGCATGTCGGCGCACAAGACCTACGGGCCCAAGGGCCAGGGCGCGCTCTATGTGCGTCGCAAGCCGCGCATCCGGCTGGAGGCGCAGATGCACGGTGGCGGGCATGAGCGCGGCATGCGCTCGGGCACCCTGCCGACGCACCAGATCGTCGGCATGGGCGAGGCCTTCCGCATCGCTGGCCTGGAGATGGGCAGCGAGCAAGAGCGCATCCGCATGCTGCACAACAAGCTGCTCAATGGCCTGAATGGCATCGAGCAGGTCTACATCAATGGCGACCTGGCCCGGCGTGTGCCGCACAACCTGAACATGTCCTTCAACTATGTCGAAGGTGAGTCGCTCATCATGGGCGTCACGGGCCTGGCGGTGTCGTCGGGCTCGGCCTGCACCTCGGCCAGCCTGGAGCCCAGCTATGTGCTGCGCGCGCTGGGCCGCAGCGATGAGCTGGCCCACAGCAGCCTGCGCATGACCATCGGCCGCTTCACCACCGAGGCCGAGATCGACTACGCGGTGGCCACCCTGACGGACCGGGTGGCCAGGCTGCGTGAGCTGTCGCCGCTGTGGGACATGTACCGCGACGGCATCGACATCAGCAGCATCCAATGGGCTGCACATTGATTGGGTTTTGAAGTTTTTTGGAGATCAACATGGCATACAGCGACAAGGTCATCGACCACTACGAAAACCCCCGCAACGTGGGCGCCTTTGACAAGGGCGACGAGGACGTGGGCACCGGCATGGTGGGCGCACCGGCCTGCGGCGACGTGATGAAGCTGCAGATCAAGGTCAACCCGGCCACCGGCTTGATCGAGGACGCCCGCTTCAAGACCTATGGCTGCGGCTCGGCCATCGCCAGCAGCTCGCTGGTCACCGAATGGGTCAAGGGCAAGACGCTGGACCAGGCGCTGGAAATCAAGAACACCAACATCGCCGAGGAGTTGGCGTTGCCGCCGGTCAAGATCCATTGCTCGATCCTGGCCGAAGATGCCATCAAGGCGGCGGTGGATGACTACAAGGCCAAGCATGGGTCGCTTGCCGCCACCAGCGCCGCCACCAGCGCGGCCACCAGCGCGGCGGCGCATTGACATCATGTCGGTGACATTGTCAGAAGCCGCAGCGCGGCATGTCACGCGCTACATCAGCAAGCGCGGCAAGGGCGTGGG
>JANLZT010000699.1:0-3623 GCA_031366465.1 Betaproteobacteria bacterium
CCACTATGGCGACTGGATCTTCTGCCTGGTGCGCACCGACGCCAGCGCCGAGAAGCGCCAAGAGGGCATCAGCTTCCTGCTGATGGACATGACCACCCCCGGCATCACCGTGCGCCCGCTGATCCTGATGGACGGCGGCCATGAGGTGAACGAGGTCTTCTTTGACGATGTCAAGGTGCCGGCCGAGAACCTGGTCTACCAGGAGAACAAGGGCTGGACGGTGGCCAAGTATTTGCTGGGCCACGAGCGCATGGGCTCGGGCAATGTGGGCGGCAGCAAGCGTGAGCTGGCAGCGCTGAAAGCTCTGGCGGCCAAGGAGATGAAAAACGGCAAGCCACTGCTCGAAGACCCGCGCTTCCGCGACCGCCTGTCGCGCGCCGAGATCGAGCTGGAGGCGCTGGAGATCACCTCGATGCGATTCCTGGACAAGATGCGGCGCAGCGGCCAGCCGCCGGGCGCCGATGTGTCGATGCTCAAGATCCGCGGCACCGAGGTGCAGCAAGCCATCACTGAGCTGATGATGCAGGCCGTCGGCCCGATGGCCCAGCCCTTCAAGGCGGTGGACAGCGGCAGCATCGATTTCTACACCTCGCGCCTGTCGCCGCGCTACTTCAACTACCGCAAGGCCAGCATCTACGCCGGGTCCAACGAGATCCAGCGCAACATCATCGCCAAGATGTCCTTGGGCCTGTGAGGCGGAGCACACCATGAACTTCGAATACAGCGACGAGCAGCAGCAACTGGCCGACAGCCTGGGCAAATACCTGGCCGGCCACTACGAGTTCGAGAAACGCAAGGCCATCCTCAACTCGGCCAGCGGGTTCAGCGACACGGCCTGGGCCACCTTTGCCGAGATGGGGTTGACTGCCATCGCGGTGCCCGAGGCCGATGGCGGCTTTGGCGGTGGCGCGGTCGATCTGATGGCCGCGATGGAGGCCTGCGGCGCGGCCCTGGTGGTCGAGCCCCTGCTCGACAACATCGCCCTGGCCGGCCGGCTGGTGGCCAAGCTGGGCAGCGCTGCCCAACGCGCCGCGCTGCTGCCCGGCCTGATGGACGGCAGCCTGCGGCTGGCCTTTGCCAGCCTGGAGCCCGGCCGCCGCTACGAGTTAGCACCGCTGGCCACCACGGCGCAGGCCGAGGGCAGCGGCTGGGTGCTGAACGGCGAGAAGTGCGTGGTGATCGGCGCGGCCGCCGCGCACAAGCTGATCGTCTCGGCCCGCAGCGGCGGCGGCAGCAGCCTGTTCATCGTCGATCCAGCGGCTGCCGGCGTGACGCTCAACCCCTGCCGCACCGTGGACGGCTTGCGCGCTGCCGATGTGCGCCTGGCGGGCGTGCTGGTCGCCTCCGACGCCCTGCTGGGCCAGCCCGGCGGCGCCCTGGCGGCCATCGAGGAGGCGACCGACTTTGCAACCGCACTGCTGTGTGCCGACGCGGTGGGCGCGATGAAAAGCGCCAACGACGCCACGCTGGAATACCTCAAAACCCGCAAGCAGTTTGGGGTGCCGATCGCGTCCTTCCAGGTCTTGCAGCACCGCATGGTGGAGATGGTGATCTGCACCGAGCAGGCCCGCTCGATGGCGGTGCTGGCGGCCAGCAAGGTCGATACCGCCACCGATGCCCGGGAGCGCGCCCGAGCGGTGGCCATGGCCAAGGTCAAGATCGCCGACGCGGCGCGCCAGGTCAGCCAGGAGGCGGTGCAACTGCACGGCGGCATGGGCATGACCGAGGAGCTGAAGGTCTCGCACACTTTCCGCCGGCTGACGATGGCGGCCCAGCGCTTTGGCGATGCGGACCACCATCTTGAGCGCCTGGCGGCGCTGGGCTGAGCCCGCACGTTCACTGCCGGCAGGCGGCGAACGGCTGGCGAAGGCTCTGCCCGCATGCTTGCGGGCAAGCTCTTGAGGAGAAACGCATGTACCAAGCCTTTGACTTGAGCGGCCGTGGTGTGGTGGTCACCGGTGGCAACGGCGGCATCGGATTGGGCTTTGCCCGGGCGCTGCTGGCGGCCGGCGCCAAGGTGGCGATCTGGGGCTCCAACCCCGACAAGACCGAACGCGCCCGCGCCGGGCTGGCGGCCGAACTGGTGGCGGCTGGTGGCGATGCAGCCCGCGTGCTGGCCTTTGTCTGCGATGTGGGCGACGAGGCCCAGGTGGAAGCCACCTTTGCCGCCAGCGTGGCCGCGCTGGGGACCGTGCATGCCTGCTTTGCCAATGCCGGCGTGGGCGGTGGCGGTACGCCGGTGATGGAAATGAGCCTGGACGAGTTCCGCCGGGTGCAGCGGGTGAATGTGGAGGGTGTGTTCCTGACCTTCCGCGCGGCTGCGCGCCATATGGCCGAGCATGGCCAAGGCGGCTCACTGGTGGCCACCGCCAGCACGGCTGCGGTGGAAGGCGCTGCCCGCAGCAGCCACTACGGCGCGTCCAAGGGCGCGGTGACGGCCTTTGTGCGGGCCCTGGCGGTGGAGCTGGCGCGCCACAAGATTCGGGTCAATTCGATCTTGCCGGGCTGGATTGCCACCGACATGACCGACCGCGCCTTCAACAATGAGAAATTTGCCGCCGCCGTGATGCCGCGCATCCCCGCCCGGCGCTGGGGCAGCATCGATGATTTCGGTGGCATCGCGGTCTACCTGGCCAGCGACGCCGCCGGCTACACCACCGGTGAGCAGTTCATCATCGACGGCGGCTACACCAAGTTCTGACCGGCGCAGCCCTAACCCCTGGAGCCCACCGTGATCGTCGAACGCATCTGGACCGGCAATGCCTACCGCAACTACAACTACCTGATCGCCTGCCCCGAGAGCGGCGAGGCCCTGGCCATCGACCCGCTGGACCACGCCAAGTGCCTGGCTGCCGCCAAGACCAAGGGCTGGCAGATCACGCAGATCTTGAACACCCACGAGCACCATGACCACACCGGCGGCAATGCGGCGGTGGTGGCGGCCACCGGCGCCAAGCTGATCGCCCACCACCGCGCCGGCGCCAGCATCCCCGGCGTGGACCGCGGCGTGCAGGCCGGCGACGTGATCAAGGTCGGCCGCACGGTGGAGCTGGAATGCCTGGACACCCCCGGCCACACGATGTGCCACATCTGCCTGTGCGCGCATGGCGACCGGCCGGCGCTGTTCTCGGGCGACACCTTGTTCAATGCCGGTGCCGGCAATTGCCACAACGGCGGCGATGTCGGCCAGCTCTACACCAGCTTCGCCGACCAGTTGTCACGCCTGCCCGACGACACCCGGCTGTATCCCGGCCATGACTACATCGAGAACAACCTGAAGTTCACGCTGGCGCGCGAGCCCGACAACACCGACGCGGCCGACTGGCTGCCCCGCGTGCAGGGCCGAGCCGGCGACAGCGCGCCGGTGACCACGCTGGCCGACGAGAAGCGCATCAACACCTTTCTGCGCCTGGGCAGCGTCAGTGTCATCGCCACGCTGCGCGAGGCCTTCCCCGACCTGCCCGCGCAGCCCGAGCCCCGCACCGTGTTCGCCAAGCTGCGCGAGCTGCGCAATAGCTGGTAGTGCGGCTGGCAGCCGGGCTCAAGGGCAGCAAAGCGCTGCTGACGAAGCTACCAAACGCTGCAGCGCACCGCATTGGCCACGAAGGGTGTGGGCGGACCCC
>JANLZT010000721.1:0-1508 GCA_031366465.1 Betaproteobacteria bacterium
TGGGTTTCGGGGTCGCCCATGCGGGTGTTGAACTCCAGCGCCTTGGGCCGGCCCTGGCCGTCGATCATCAGGCCGGCATACAGAAAGCCGGTGAACTCGATGCCGTCGCGGGCCATGCCTTCGACGGTGGGCAGGATGATCTCGTGCATCGCCTTGGCATGCACATTGGGCGTGACCACCGGGGCCGGTGAATAAGCGCCCATGCCGCCGGTATTGGGGCCGACATCGCCGTCACCCAGGCGCTTGTGGTCCTGGCTGCTGGCCAGCGCCAGCACGTTCTTGCCGTCCACCAGCACGATGAAGCTGGCCTCCTCGCCCTGCAAGAACTCCTCGATCACCACCCGCGGCACAGCCTGGCCATCGGCGCCGGCGTTGTGCACCACGCCCAGCGTGTTGTCCAGCAGCATGAAGTCGATGGCCGCGTGGGCCTCGGCCAGGCTCATCGCCACCACCACGCCCTTGCCGGCGGCCAGGCCATCGGCTTTGACGACGATGGGCGCGCCGGTCTGCTCGACATGGGCATGCGCGGCGGCCGCATCGGTGAAGCTGGCGTAGCGCGCGGTGGGGATGTGGTGGCGCGCCATGAAATCCTTGGCGAAGGCCTTGGACGACTCCAACTGCGCCGCCGCCCGGGTGGGGCCGAAGATGCGCAGGCCACGCTCGCGGAACACATCCACCACGCCGGCTGACAGCGTTAGCTCGGGGCCCACCACCGTCAGGCCGACCTTGTTTTGCTCGGCAAAGTCAGCCAGCGCCTGCGGGTCGGTCAGCGCCACATTGCTCAGCCGCGCATCGCGCGCGGTGCCGCCATTGCCCGGCGCCACGTAGACATGCTGGGCGCGCGGGCTCTGGGCCAGCTTCCAGGCCAGGGCGTGCTCGCGGCCACCGCCGCCGATCACCAGGACATTCATTCGGCTTGTGTCAATTCAGCGTTGTGGAAGACGGCTTGCACGTCGTCCAGGTCTTCGATCACGTCCAGCAGCTTCTGCATGCGCTCGGCGTCTTCAACGGCCAGCGCGATGGCGTTCTCGGCCCGCATCGTCACCTCGGCGATCTCGGGCTTGAAGCCCGCAGCCTCCAGCGCGAGCTTCACGGCCTCGTAGTCGGGCGCCGCGCACAGCACCTCGATGGCACCATCCTCGCCGGTGATCACGTCCTCGGCGCCGGCCTCCAGTGCCGCGTCCATCAGTTTGTCCTCGGGCGTGCCGGGCGCAAACACGAACTGGCCGCAATGCTTGAACTGGAAGGCCACCGAGCCCTCGGTGCCCAGGTTGCCGCCGTATTTGCTGAAGGCATGCCGCACCTCGGCCACGGTGCGCACCTTGTTGTCGGTCATGGTGTCGACAATGATGGCCGCGCCGGCGATGCCATAGCCCTCGTAGCGGATCTCGTCGTAGTGGATGCCTTCCAGCGCGCCCGAGGCCTTGTCGATGTTGTACTTGATGCGGTCGGCCGGCATGTTGGCCGCCTTGGCCCGGTCGATCGCCAGACGCAGGCGCGGATTGATG
>JANLZT010000726.1:0-1695 GCA_031366465.1 Betaproteobacteria bacterium
GAAAGTGGTGGCAGGCATCGCGCTCAATCCTTGGGCAGGCCGAGCACCCGCTCACCGACGATATTGGCCTGGATCTGGCTGGGCCCGCCGCCGATGGTGGCCGAGAAAGCATTGAAGTAGCTGCGCTGCCACTGGCCGCCGTCCACCGCCTGGGCATCGCCCACCCAGCGCGCGGCATGGGCGCCCTGCAGCGTCAGCGAGAACTGCATCAGGCGGCGGGCATGCTCGGTGACGCGCAGCTTGTTGGACAGCGCAATGGCCGCCGGCCGCTCGCTGCACAGCACCGGCAGCCTGGCGCGGGCACTGCACAGCCGGTCGCCCTGGGCCTCGATCAACAGGCGCATCAGTTGATCGCGCACCGCCGCGTCTTCGATGGCTGGCCGGCCATTGCGCCGGCTGCGCCGGGCCAGAGCGACCACGTCCTCCACCCCCATCGCCATGCGGGCCAGCCCGCCGGCCTGGCCACCGGCCGCGCCGCGCTCGAAGGTCAGGGTCTGCATGGCGATCTGCCAGCCCTGGCCTTCTTGCCCCATCAGGCAATCGGCCGGCACCCGGGCGTTGTCGAAAAAGGTCTGGGTGAAGCCGTACTCACCGGTCAACTTGCGGATCGGCTGGGTGCGGATGCCGGCGGCAAGCATCGGGATCAAAAAGTAGGACAGGCCGTTCTGGCGCCTGGACTGCGGGTCGGTGCGGGCCAGCAGGATCATGTACTTGGCGTACTGGCCCAGGCTGGTCCAGATCTTGGCGCCGTTGATCAGGTAGTCACTGCCATCGCGGACCGCCCGGGTCTGGCAATGCGCCAGGTCCGAGCCGTTGTCGGGCTCACTGAAACCCTGGCACCAGATGTCGTCGCCACTCAGCATATTGCGGATGTAGCGCTGCTTCTGGGCCTCGGTGCCGATGGCCAGGATCAGCGGGCCGGCCCAGTTCAGGGCGATGGTGTTGGGCACGAAGGGCACTTTGAGCCGCGCCATCTCGGCATTGACGATGTCCTGCAGCGCCTGCGGCCGGCCGCCGCCGCCATAGGCCGCCGGCCAGGCCATGCCCAGGTAGCCGGCCTCGTACACCTTGCGCTGCCAATCGCGCAGGTAGTCGAACTGGGCTTGCGTGCCCACCTCCATGAAGGATTCGGGCAGCAAGAAGTCAGGCGCGGGCGGGCGATTGGCCTGCAGCCAGGCGGCCACTTCGGCGCGAAAGTCAGTCAGAGCTGTCGTCATCGGGGGGCCTGCTTTCAATCCTTGGCGGCGGGCAGGGCCCAGGCCGGCGGGCGCTTCTCGCGGAAGGCCGCCATGCCCTCGGCGGCCTCGGGCGACAGGAACATCCGCAGGCTCCATTCGGCCGCCTCTTTCAGCGCGGCGTCGCGGCCCAGCGTGGGGATACGGCGCACCAGCTTTTTGCACTCGGCCAGCGCATTCGGGCCGGCCAGGCGCAGGGCATCGATCTCTTGCTGCACGGCGGCCTGCAATTGATCGGCCGGCACTGCGCGGTGCGCCAGGCCCACCTGCACCGCGCGCCGGCCGTCAAAACGCTCACCGGTGAGCAGCAGCTTCATGCCATGGCTGGGGCCCAGCTTGGGCAGGCAGACCACCGAGATCACTGCCGGGATCACGCCGATCTTGACCTCGGAGAAGCTGAAGGGCGCGTCCTCGGCGGTGATGACGATGTCGCTGGCCCCCACCAGGCCCAGGCCGCCGG
>JANLZT010000761.1:0-27575 GCA_031366465.1 Betaproteobacteria bacterium
CCCTGGCGGCCGACGCCGGCCGGGTCAGCCTGCCGGCGCTGCTGGCGCAGTTGGCCACCGAGGGCATCAATGAGCTGCACCTGGAGGCCGGTGCGCGCTTGAACGCCGCCTGGTTGCAATCGGGCTTGGTGGACGAACTGCTGGTCTACCTGGCGCCCAAGCTGCTGGGGCCCGGCCGGGGCATGGCCGACCTGCCGGGCTTGGCTGGATTGGACAGTGCCGAGACTTGGCACTTCGAGTCCGCCGACCCGCTGGGCGACGATCTGCGCCTGCGCTTGCAACGCCCTGGCGGCCGCGATTTTTTGGATCTCGCGGGCTGAGCAGGCCCGCCGATCACGCCCCCAAAGGCGCATGCGCCCGGGTGCCCGTCAGCATCACCCCGCCGCGCTCACCGGGCTGCAGGCTGCCATAGCGCTGGGCATAGGCCGACGGCAGTGGGCGGGCAGCGGCCGGCGCCAGCCACAAGCGAAGCAAATGGCGGCGGCGCGCAGGCTCGGGCCAGTCCTCAAAAGCCGTGCGGTCGTGCAGCAGGCTGTGGTTGTGCACAAACTGCATGTCGCCCGGCTGCAGCGCCATCATCAGGTGCAGCGCGGGGTCGTCGGTCAGGGCGTCCAGCAGGTCCAGGGCCTCGGTGAGGGCGGGGGTGAGCGGCGGCGCGTCGGCAAACCGGCGCGCCGAGTTGATGTATTGGCGCTGGTAGATCGTCGACAGCTTGCCGGCAAACCAGTTGAACACCGGGATCTCGAAGTAGGGCTTGCAGCCTGCGGGCACCTCGCCGCGGCGGTCGGTGGCCAGCGGCTGGAACAGCAGGCAGGCCAGGTCGGGCCGGCGGCGGCGCAGCTCGTTGTACAGCGTCACCGACGACACCAGCGCCGACAGCCCGCCGGCCCGGGCGGCCTGCAGGCACAGCAGGCCCACCAGGTCGGCCGAATCGGTGTGGAAGGTCTGGCGCTCGGCGGTCTGATAGATGCGCACCGCCGGGTCGCGCGATGACAGCCCCAGGTCGCGCACATGGCCCAGCAGGTGGCCCTGGGCGTTTTGCGAGCGCGCCAGCCCCAGGTGGACGCCCAGGCCGAAGAAGGCGATGGCGCACTTGCGAAGCCCCCAGTCGGCCACCGGCAGGCCACGCAGCAGGGTGAAGCCCCGGCCGTTGAGCAGCTCGGCCAGCAAGCCGGCCAGGCGCGGTGCCAGGCTGGGCAGCGCGAAGCCGGCGGCTGTGATCTGCGCGATGTCGGCCGCCTCGGGCAGCCAGGGCTGGCAGGCCGCCTCGATCTCGGCCAGGTCGGCAGCGGACAGGCTCTCGACCCAGTCGCTGCGGGCGGCCAGGTCGGGGCCATACCAGGCGCTGGGGCCGTTTATGCGCTCGGGCAGGCCGGGTGGGAATGAATGGTCGGTGGCTGCTGTCATGTCTCGGGCCTGCTGGGGTGGACGGTCAAGCCGGTGGCGGCGCCGCCAGTCTCGCAGGTGACGGGCCCGCGGCGCCAGCGCATGATCTGGTTGTCGTCCGACGACGAGCAGCAGACAGCAAGCAGCAGACGCCACAGCGCCCCGCCCTTCCCAACCCCCACCACCGCATGCCGACAGCCACCACCCGCACCGAGCACGACAGCCTGGGCGCCATCGAGGTGCCGATCCAGGCCCTGTGGGCAGCCCAGACCGAGCGCAGCCGGCACTTCTTTGCGATCGGCCAGCAGCGCATGCCGCTGGCCATCATCCATGCGCTGGCCCACATCAAACAGGCGGCGGCCGAGGTCAACCACGGGCTGGGCCTGTTGGCCGCCGACAAGGCCGGCGCCATCGCCAGTGCCGCCGCCCGGGTGGCGGCGGGTGAATATGACGCCGAGTTCCCGCTGTCGGTCTGGCAGACCGGCTCGGGCACCCAGAGCAATATGAACGTCAACGAGGTGGTGGCCCACCTGGCCTCGCTGGCGCTGGGCGGCGGCCTGGGCAGTGCGCGGCGGGTGCATCCCAACGACGACGTCAACCTGGGCCAGTCGTCCAACGATGCCTTCCCCACCGCCATGCACCTGGCCGCGGTGCAGGCCGCCGCGCCCCTGCTGCAGTCGCTGGGCCAGTTGCGAGCGGCGCTGGCGCACAAGGCCGAGGCCTTTGCCGACATCATCAAGATCGGCCGCACCCACCTGCAGGACGCCACGCCGATCACCCTGGGGCATGAGTTTGGCGGCTACAACGCGCAACTGGCGCTGGCCGAGGCCGCGCTGCGCCAGGCCCTGCCGGCGGTGCATGCGCTGGCCATCGGCGGCACGGCGGTGGGCACCGGGCTCAACACCCATCCGGCCTTTGGCAGCCGGGTGGCGGCTGTGCTGGCACAGCGCCTGGGCGCGCCATTTGTGCAGGCCGACAACCTGTACGCGGCGATGGCCGGCCACGAGGCGCTGGTGGCGCTGCACGGCGCGCTTCGCACCCTGGCGGTGGCGCTGACCAAGATCGCCAACGACATCCGGCTGATGGGCAGCGGCCCGCGTGCCGGCATCGGTGAGCTGCGCCTGCCGGCCAACGAGCCCGGCAGTTCGATCATGCCGGGCAAGGTCAACCCGACCCAGGTCGAGGCCCTGTGCATGGTCTGTGCGCAGGTCATGGGGCATGACGTGGCGCTGGGCATCGCGGCCAGCCAGGGCCAGTTCGAGCTCAATGTCTACAAGCCGCTGATCGCGCTCAACCTGCTCGACAGCCTGGCCCTGCTCGGCGGCGCGATGACCAGCTTTGCCAAGCATTGCATCGCCGGCATCGAGGCCGACCAGCCGCGCATCGCCGCGCTGCTGGGCCAGTCATTGATGCTGGTGACGGCGCTGGCGCCGCACATCGGCTATGACCGAGCGGCCAGCATCGCCAAACATGCCCACGCCACCGGCAGCAGCCTGCGCCAGGCCGCCAGCGCGGTGGGCGGCATCAGCGAGGCCGACTTCGACCGCTGGGTGCAGCCTGCGGCCATGCTGGGCGGTTGATCGCCAGCAGCCATCAGCCATCAGCCCAGCACCGATTTGTAGGCCCGCTGCGCATCGGCATAGCAGCCACAGGCCGCCTGCTCCAGGCCGGGCCGGTCCAGCACCTGCATCTCGCCGCGGTGGTACTCGATCAGCCCACGCTTTTGCAGGTCACTGGCGGCTGCCGTCACCCCCACCCGCCGCACCCCCAGCATGTAGGCCAGGAACTCTTGCGTGACATGGAACTGCGGCCGGTGCGCGCGGTCCTGCGTCATCAGCAGCCAGCGCGCCAGGCGTGGCTCTACCTGGTGGAAGCGCAGGCAGACGGCCGAGGCCGCAAACTGCACCAGGCAGACCTGCACATAGCGCAGCAACACCGCCCGCAGCGCCGGGCTGGCGTCCAGTTCGGTGCTGAACACGCCCGCGGCGATGCGCCAACTGGCACCGGCGCCCTGCACCAGCGCGCGCACCGGCGCCTGGCTCACGCCCAGCGCCAGGTGCATGCCCAGCATGCCCTCGCGGCCGACCATGCCCACCTCCAGCGCCGGGCTGCCCTCGGTGACGGCCAGCAAGGACACAAAGCCCTCGGTCGGGAAATAGACATGGCTGGGCGACTGGCCAGGCTCCACCAACAACTCGGCCAGCACCAGCTGCACCGGCTCACACAGCGCCAGCAGGCGGGCACGCTCGCGCCGGGGCAACAACTCGATCAGGTGGTTCTGGGCGGTGGCCAAACACTCTCTCCGGTGGCACGCTGACCCGCAGCCAGGACGGGGATCGGCCCCGTGCTGAGGGGCCCTTGGGGTCCACCATGCCGCAATCGGTGCACCTTGTCTGTACAGCAGCCCACAAAGCGGCGCCAGCCGTTTGCCGTGCCCGCCAGTCGCGGCGCCCGCTTTGGTTCAAGCCAGGCAGCTTGCAGGCTGCCGGCCAACCGCGCCGGGGCCAGCCTGGCGCTTTTGGCGCAGCGGCAGGCTGCGGGTGCGGGCTTCGAGCTGGCCCCGGTCCAGCACCGAGATCTGGCCACGGCTGTAGCGGATCACACCGGCCTGCTGCAGCTTGAGCGCAGCGCTGGTCACGCCCTCGCGCCGCACCCCCAGCAGGTTAGCGGCCAGCTCCTGGGTCATTACCAGGCTGGCGCTGGCCGAGCGGTCCAGGCCCAGCAGCAGGCGCCGGCAGAGCAACTGGTCGATCGTGTGGTAGCGGTTGCAGGCCGCCGTCTGGGCCACCTGGGCCAGCATCGCCTGGGTGTAGCCCAGCATCATCACCAGCACCGCCGACGACCCGGCAATCTCGGCCTTGAGCGCATGCGCCGGCAGCCTGAAGGCCCAGCCCGCGCTCTGCACCACGGCCTGGCTGGGCATGGCATGGCCGCCCATGAACACCGACAGGCCGACCAAGCCGTCATGGCCCACCACCGCTACCTCTGAGCAAGCGCCGTCCTCGGTGGTGTAGATCAACGACACGATGGCGGTGACCGGGAAGTAGACATGGCTGGGCGCACCACCCGGCTCGCTCAGGATCTGGCCCAATTGCAACTCGACCCGCTGCAATTTGGCCGCCAGCCGGTCGGCGTCCTCGGCCGGCAGGCGGGCCAGCAACTGGTTGCTGCCCAGGTCGGCCGCATCGCGGCGGGCAGGGTGCAGGTCAGGCGGGCAGGGCTTGGTGGTCATGGGCGTCTCGATGGCTTGGCGAGACACCATGTTCAAGCCGCCGCCCAGGCGTCGGCATCGGCGGCAACCGGAATTGGCTGTGGGTTCGGTCCTACAGCGCACCCAGGTGCGCTGCCGCGCGCGCTGCCGCCCTGGCCTGCGGGGGGTTCAGATTGCCGTGACGGCAGGCAGCAGGCGG
Organism: Betaproteobacteria bacterium; assembly: GCA_031366465.1. Lineage (GTDB taxonomy): Bacteria > Pseudomonadota > Gammaproteobacteria > Burkholderiales > Burkholderiaceae_C > Pseudaquabacterium. The sequence continues at coordinate 4,797 of JANLZT010000761.1, forward strand.
TCGTATTCCTTCTTGACCACCGCATAGCACTCGCAACTGCGCTGCTCCAGGCCCGGCCGGTCAACCACCGTGATGTGGCCGCGGGCATACGAGATCAGGCCGGCCTCTTGCAGGCGGCGCGCGGCCTCGGTGACGCCCTCGCGGCGCACCCCCAGCATGTTGGCGATCAGCTCCTGCGTCATCACCAGCTGGTTGCCGCGCAGGCGGTCCAGGCTCAGCAGAAGCCAGCGGCACAGTTGCTGGTCCAGCGAATGGTGGCGGTTGCAGACAGCGGTCTGCGCCATCTGGGTGATCAAGGCCTGGGTGTAGCGCAGCAGCAGGTGCATCACCGGGCCAAAGTGGTTGAACTCCTGCTTGATCATCTCCGCCGTCATGCGGAACCCCGCGCCCGCACTCTGCACCACCGCCCGGCTGGGCGTGGACTCACCGCCCATGAACAAGGAGATGCCGACCAGGCCCTCGTTGCCGACCACCGCGATCTCGGCCGACGCGCCGTTCTCCATCACATACAGCAGCGAGACGATCACCGTGGTGGGGAAATACACATGGCTCAGCGTGCTACCCGACTCATACAGCACCAACCCCAAGGGCATCGCAATCGGCTCCAGGTGCTCTTGCCAGCGCGCCCAAGTGGCCGCCGGCAAGGCCGCCAGCAGGTGGTTGCGTTTGGGTTCAAATTGCACGCCGGCTCCTTGGGTTGGCGACACCGCCGCAGGCCCAGGCACAGCGTGGCAGATTTAGAAAGCATAGGCCCAAAGGCGGCCTCCATCTGTTCGATACCGAACACGGTGGCGCAAGGCCGCAGGTACTGCCGGCCATCGCCTCGCCATGCGCGCTGCAGGCTCGCCAACTTGCCGGCGCTGCCACAGCATGTCGTCCGACAGACGCCACCCAGGCTGATGCCTAGGATCATGCCAACAGCCGGTGTCGCCCCAGCCCGCTGCTGCCCCAGCAACCCCTGCCACGCCAGCGCAGCGCCAATCCAGCGCCAGGCAGCACCTTCAAGGCCTTCCGATGAGCATGCACTCGCCCACCCTTCCCGCCTGGAGCACGGCGGCGTTCGGCAACGCTGCCCACACCTCACCGATGGAGTTGGACGCGCTGGGTGAGCACATGCAGCAGTGCAGCCATGCGCGCGGCAGGCTGTTTGCGCTGCAGTGCCGCGCCGATGCCCTGCACCGCGGCCTGCTGGCCCGCTTTGTCACCTCACTGGTGCTGGTGGCGCTGCTGGCCGGGGCCGCTGCGATGGTGGGCTAGTACGCCGACCCATAAGTTTCGGAACATGATGAAAACGATGGATTCGTTTGCCAGGCCAGGCGCAAACCACAGCCATAGCCTTTGCTATGGCGAGGATTTGCAACGACGCATGGCGGACGAAGACACGTTTTCATGTTTCGAAATTTGTGGGTCGGAGTACTAAGCCCATGGCGCCAGCCGGCCAGCCCAGCCAGCCCAGCCAGTTGCAGGCGCTGATCCCTGACGCATCGCCGATCCTGTGTGAGTTGCTGGACGGCGCCTGGGGCCGGCCGCAAGCGCCAATCCGCTCCGAGATCTTCGGCCTGCAGCGCTTCGCCGAACATGGCCACAGCCTGGGCGCCACCCACCATGCCAATGCCGACGGCAGCCGCACGGCGGTGTTCTTCCCAAGGGTGCGCGACAACGTGGCTGCCTTGCGCCTGGCCCAGCGCTACATCAGCGTGCAGGCGGCCACCGGCTACGACATCAGCCCGGCGGCCGAGTGGCTGCTGGACAACTTCCACCTGATCGAGGCCCAGCTCAAGGCCATCCGCGACGGCCTGCCGCTGCGCTACTACCGGGCTCTGCCGGTGCTGCGCGACGAGCCGCTGGCCGGCTTGCCGCGCATCTACGGCGTGGCCTGGGCCTTTGTGGCCCACACCGACGGCGCCTTCGACGAAGACCTGCTGGTGCACTACCTTGCGGCCTACCAGGAGGCGCGCGAGCTCAACCTGGGCGAGATGTGGGCCCTGCCCACCACCTTGCGGGTGGTGCTGATCGAAAACCTGCGCCGCCTGGCCGAGCGGGTGGCCACCCACAAGGCCGCCCGCGAGGTGGCCAATCTGTGCTGCGACCACATCGAGGCCCACCCGCTGCACCGCCTGGTGGACCTGCATGCGCTGCTGCAGCAGCGCGGCGTGGGCCAGATGTTTTTGGCGCAGATGCTGCACCGCCTGCAGGGCCGGCGTGGCATCGAGCTGGCGGCGGTGCAGGACTGGCTGGCCCGCGCCCTGCCCCAGGGTGCTGCGGTGCAGGCCCAGCAGATTGCCGACCAGGCCGCCGACAACCTGAGCGTGAGCAACGCGGTGCATGCCTTGCGCGCCATCGACGCGGCCGACTGGCCCACCATCGTGGCGCGCAGCAGCGCCTTGATGGGCCTGATGCTGCAAGCGCCGATGTTCAAGGCCGAGGACACCCTGACCCGCGACCAGACCCTGCACGGCATCGAACGCCTGGCCCGCAGCAGCGGCTGCAGCGAGGTGGCGGTGGCCCAAGCGCTGCTGGGCCTGCTTCAAGGCGCGCAAGGCGCGCAAGGGGCGGCCGCCGCCGGCCCGGGCAGCACCGGCAGCCCCGACACCAGCACGGTGGCGGCCCATTGGTTGCGCGGCGCCGGCCGGCCGGCACTGGCCCGCGCACTGGGCTTGAAGTCCGACCTGGCCTGGCAGTTGAGCGTGCTGGCAGGCCGTGCCGCGCTGCCGCTCTACCTCGGCTCATTGGCCGCCGGCACGCTGGCCCTGCTGGCCTGGGCCGGGCTGTCGGCCGGCTTGGTGGCCGGCATGCCGGCGGGTTTGCTGGCGGGTTTGCCGACGGGCAGCGGCGCCGCACTGGGCTGGGCCGCGCTGGGCGGGCTGCTGATGTTGCTGCCGGCCTCGGAGACGGTGGTGGCGGTGGTCAACCGCCTGATCAGCGAATCTGCCCGGCCGGTGCACCTGCCCCGGCTGGCCTGGCCCGACGGCATCCCGCCCGAGCACCGGGTGCTGGTGGCCATCCCGGCGATGTTGAGCTCAGCCGCCGCTGTCCACCGCCTGGTGCACCGCCTCCACCTGCACCACCTGGCCAACCCCGAGCGCCATGCCCAGTTTGTGTTGCTCAGCGATTGGACCGATGCCGCCACCGAGAACACGCCGCAGGACCAGCCGCTGCTCGACCTGGCCTGCCGCGAGTTGCAGGCCCTCAACCAGCGCTACCCCGGCCCGGCCGTCCAGGCCCCGCGCTTCATCGTGCTGCACCGTCAGCGCCGCTACAGCCCGGGCGAGCAGGCCTGGATAGGCTGGGAGCGCAAGCGCGGCAAGCTCGAGCTGCTGGTGGCGGCGCTGGCCACCGATGGCGGAGGAACAGTGCCACCCGGCTTCATCGCTCTGGGCGAGCTGTCCCGCCTGGCCGCCGCCACCCCCTACCTGGTCACGCTCGACAGCGACACCGAGTTGCCGCCCGGCCGCCTGCGCGAGCTGGTGGCCATCGCCGCCCACCCCCAGAACCAGCCCCGGCTGCACCCCAGCGGGCGCTGGGTGGCCCAGGGCTACGGCATCCTGCAACCCCGGGTGGCCACGCCGCTGCCGGCCAGCCCCGACCGCACCCCCTTCCACTGGCTGTTTGCCGGCCAGTGCGGCATCGACCCCTACAGCGCTGCCAGCTCCGAGGTCTACCAGGATCTGTTCGGTGAGGGCAGTTTCAGCGGCAAGGGCCTGCTGCAGGTGCGGGCGGTGCACGCGGTGCTGGGCCAGCGCCTGCCCGACAGCCAGGTGCTCAGCCACGATCTGCTGGAGGGCTCGCTGGCGCGTTGCGCGGTGGCCACCGACATCACGGTGATGGAGGACGCCCCCTTCCATGCCGACGTGGCAGCCTCGCGCCTGCACCGCTGGACCCGTGGCGACTGGCAGTTGCTGCCCTTCTTGCTGCAGCCCCGGCGCTACCCGCTTCGCGCCATCAACCGCTGGAAGATGTTTGACAACCTGCGCCGCTCGCTGGTGGCACCCGCCAGCCTGGCGCTGCTGGTATTGGCGCTGGCGCAGCCGGGCGACGGCGCGCCGCGGTCGCCCTGGGCGGCGCTGGCACTGGTGCTGGCGGCCTTCACCGCCGGCCCCTTGATGGGCGCGCTGGCCGGCCTGGCCCCCAGCAGCGACGACATCGCCAAACGCCACTTCTACCGCCAGGCCGGCGCCGACCTGGCGCGCGCGCTGGGCGGCGGCGCCTGGCACGCGGTGCAATTGCTGGCGCATGCGCTGATGTCGGTGGATGCGATCGCCCGGGCGCTGTGGCGGATGGCGGTCAGCCACCGCCAATTGCTGCAATGGACCACCGCCGCCGCCGCCCAGGCCGCCGCGCAGACCCGCTTGCCCGCCGTGCTGCGGGCGCACTGGAGCGAGCCGCTGGTGGCCGGCGGCCTGCTGGCGGCGCTGCTGGCCGGCGGCACCCGCCACCCGGCACTGGCCGCCGCGCTGTGCGGCCTGTGGGCCGGCGCGCCGCTGCTCACCTGGTGGGCCAGCCGGCCCCAGCCGGCCGGTGCACAAACGCCCCTGCCGGCCCAGCGCCAGGCCAGCCTGGAGCGCATCGCCCGCGACAGTTGGCGGTTTTTTGAGCGCTGCGTGGGCCCGGAAGACCGCCACCTGCCGCCCGACAACCTGCAGACCGCGCCCAATGACATGGTGGCCCACCGCACCTCGCCCACCAACATCGGCCTGTACCTGCTCAGCGCGGCCTGCGCGCGCGAGTTTGGCTGGATCGGCAGCCAGGATTTGCTGCAGCGCCTGGAGGCCACGCTGGCCACGTTGGACACGCTGGAGCGCCACCGCGGCCACTTCCTCAACTGGTACGACACCCAGACCGGCGCCGCGCTGCTGCCGCGCTATGTGTCCAGCGTGGACAGCGGCAACTTGAGCGGCCATCTGCTGGCGGTGGCCCAGGCCTGCCGCGAGCTGGCCGCCGCGCCGGCCGACGATGGTCGGGCGCTGCAGCGTGGCCTGGCCGCATCGTGGCAAGGCCTGGCGCCGCTGCTGCCGCAGCTGCCAGGCTTGCTTGAATCCTTCCAGGCCACGCCGCTGGCCGATGGCAGCGCTGGATCGGCGCTGGCGCAACTGCTGGCGCAAGTCACCCCGCTGGCCGGCGCGCTGCCGCCCGGGCTGGACGCCAGCACCGCCGCCCTGCTGCAAAGCGCCCAGGCCGAGTTGCAGGCCCTGGCTCAGCCCGGCGCCGACGAGATCAGCGCCGACAGCGCTGAGGGCCTGCTGGTGCCCAGCCCGCGCCAGCAACTGGCCTGGCAACTGGCGGACCACCTCAGCCTGCTCGGTTCGGCCGCGCTGGATGCCAGCGCCCGCGCCAGTGGCGCCGCTGCGGCCACCCCGCAGCGCCTGCTGGCGCTGGCCGAGCGCTGCGAGGGGCTGGCCTGGGCCGCCGACTTCAACTTTCTCTACCACCCGCGCCGGCGCCTGCTGCACCTGGGTTGGCGGGTGGCCGAGCAAGAGCTGGATGCCGGTTTTTATGACCTGCTGGCGTCCGAGTCGCGCCTGACCAGCCTGCTGGCCATCGCCAAGGCCGACGTGCCGGTGGGCCATTGGGCGGCGCTGGGCCGGCCCTTCCATGCCACCGGCAGCACCGCAGCGCTGCGCTCGTGGTCGGGCTCGATGTTCGAATACCTGATGCCCAGCCTGGTGCTGGCCGAGCCGCGCGGCAGCGTGCTGCAGGACGCCTGCCGCGCGGCGGTGGCCGAGCAGATCGCCTTCGGCCGCAGCCAGCACCTGCCCTGGGGGGTGTCCGAATCGGCCTATGCCGCGCGCGACAGCAGCCTGGCCTACCAGTACGCGCCGCAGGGCGTGCCGCGGCTGGCACTGCGCCGCACGCCGCCCGAGGACCGGGTGGTGGCGCCCTACGCCACGGCGCTGGCCGCGCAGGTGGCGCCGCGCCGCGCCGGCCGCAACTTCGACACCCTGCAGGCCCTGGGCGCCCACCAGCGCTACGGCTTCATCGAGGCACTCGACTACTCCCCGGCACGCCAGGCCGGCGGTGCTGCCTTCACGCCGATCTGCACCTTCATGTCCCACCACCAGGGCATGAGCATCGTGGCCCTGGCCAATGTGCTGCTGGGCAACGTGGCCCAGCGCTGGTGCATGGCCAACCCCCACCTGCAGGCGGTGGCGTCACTGCTGCACGAGCGCGTGCCGCGCGAGGTGCCGGCGCGGGTGGACGTGCCCGCCAGCCTGCCGCTGGCCACCTTGCAGGCACTGCAGAACCGCCCGCGCGGCCCGCTGCGCGACGTGCTGCCCGGCGCCAGCGCGGTCGAGCCCACCCATGTGCTGGGCAATGGCAGCTACAGCGTGACCTTGCGGTCCAACGGCGCCGGCCACAGCCGCTGGCGCGGCCTGGGCATCAACCGCTGGCGTGACGACGCGTTGCGCGACGCGCTGGGCAGCTTTGTCTACCTGCGCCTGGGCAGGGGCGCAGCGCCGGCATCCATCACCCAGCACCCGGCGCCCGACGCCCAGGCCCAGTACAGCGCCATCTTCCATGCCGACCGGGTCTGCTTCGATGCCGCCTGGCCGCAACTGCGGGCCCACGCCACAGTCTGGGTCAGCCCCGAGGACGACATCGAGTTCCGCCAGGTCGACCTGTTCAACAGCAGCGATGACGAGGTCGAACTTGAGCTGATCTCGGCCTTCGAAGTGACCGCCGCCGACCCCCAGGCCGATGACGCCCACCCGGCTTTTTCCAACCTGTTTGTCAGCGCCGAATGGCGGGCCGACGCTCAGGCCCTGGTGTTTGAGCGGCGGCCGCGCCAGGCCCGCGAGACCGGCCTGTGCGTGGCGCACTTTCTGGCCCACAGCGACACCCCCCTGCGCAGCCTGCAGGTGGCGGCCGACCGCGCCCACTGGCTGGGCCGCAACGCAAGCGCCAGCCAGCCGCTGGCGCACTTCCCGGCGCTGCCGGCGCTTGACGCCGACAGCGGCAAATGCCTGCTGGCCACCGGGCTGGACCCGGTCTGCGCGATGTCGGTGGGCCTGCGCCTGGCCGCCCGCAGCCAGGTGCGGCTGACTTTTGCCACCGCCGCCTCGCCCAGCAGTGCCACGCTGGCGGCGGTGATCGACAAATACCGGCAAGTCAGCCATGTGCAGCGCGCGTCGCTGATGTCGGCCACGCTGATGGGCATCCGGCTGCGCGGCTTGAACATCAGCGCCCAGAACTTTGCCGCCATCCAGAGCCTGACCACCGCGCTGGTGATGACCCTGTCGCGGCCCGAGCTGGCCAGCGCCGAGGCGCCGTCGGCCGCGCCGGTGGTCTGTGATCGCCGGCTGCTGTGGCGGCTGGGCATCTCGGGCGACCGGCCGATCCTGTTGGTGCACTGCGGCGCCCTGCAGGGCCTGGCGCTGATGCGCACGCTGGCCCAGGCGCTGCGGCTGTGGTCCTGGGGCGGCATTGCCTGCGACCTGGTGGTGGTCAATGCCGAGGTGGCGTCCTACGAGATGCCGCTGCACCGTGAGATCGGCGTGCTGCGCGACCGCCATGCCAGCGAGAGCGCGGCCGCCAACCCGGGCAGTCCGGGCACTGCGGGCACGGAGGGCACGCCGGCCGCCCCAGCCACCCCGGCGCCCGCCGTGACGGCGCTGTTCCTGCTGCGCGCCGAAGAGCTGTCGCCCGGTGAGTTGTCGACCCTGCAGCACTTGGCGCGGCTGCAACTGCAGGCCGATGGCCGGCCCTTGACCCGCCATGTACAGGCCTGGACGGCACCGCACGAGACCGACCTGGAGCAGCGCCACGCCACCTCCACCACGCCGCTGGCGCTGGGCGGCAGCGGTGGCGCGGCGCTGCTGCCGGCGGTGGGCCGCTTTGTGGCCGGCACGGGCGAGTTCGAGTTCGAGGTCAGCGCCCGGCAACGGCCACCCCGGCCCTGGATCAATGTGCTGGCCAACCCGGGCTTTGGCAGCCAGGTCTCGGAGGCCGGCGGCGGCTACACCTGGGCCGGCAACAGCCGGCTGAACCAGCTCACCGCCTGGTCGAATGACCCGCTGGCCGACCCGCCCTGTGAGCACTGGCTGCTGCAAGACCGCCGCAGCGGCGCGCTCTGGAGCCTGACTCCCGGCGCGGCCGGCAGCCCCGACGCCCGCTACCAGGTGGTGCACGGCCAGGGCGGCAGCCGCATCAGCCACCGCCTGCCGCATGCCGGCGGCGAGGTGACGGTGACGCTACGCTGGTGCGTGGACACCGCCAGCGCGGTCAAGCAGGTGCAGGTGCAGATCGCCAACGGCGGCAGCCGCAGCCTGCATTGGCGCCTGATCGGCCTGGTGGAATGGCAGCTTGGCGCCAGCCGGGCCGACCGCGCCAGCGCCCACACCGCCGTGCTGCGCCAGCGCCTGGCGGCCGGCGCCGCACCGGCCAGGCTGACCGCGCTGCTGGCCACCCAGCAAGAACAAGCCGCCGGCTTTGGCGACGGCACGGCTTATTTCGGCCTGGTGGGTGCTGCCGACGAGCAAGAAGACTGGACCTGCGACCGCCGCGAGCTGTTCGACGCCCGTGGCCGGCCGGTGCTGCCCGACCACCTTGGCCAGCGCGCCGGTGCCGGGCTCGACCCCTGCGCCGCGCTGTCGGCCAAGATCACGCTGGCCGCCGGTGAGCGCGGCGAGCGGGTCTTCTTGCTGGGCTATGCCGCCAACCCCGACGCCGCCCGCCAGCAAGCGGCCACTGCCGCCAGCAAGCCCGCCGCGCAGCGCCAAACGGAGGTCGATCAGCAATGGCAGCAGCTGCTGCAGGCCACCCAGGTGCAGACCCCCGATCCGCTGTTCGACGCCCTGGTCAACCACTGGCTGCTGTACCAGACCGTGTCGTGCCGGCTGTGGGCCAAGGCCGGCTTCTACCAGGCCGGCGGTGCCACGGGTTTTCGCGACCAGTTGCAGGACAGCCTGGCCCTGAGCTGGGCCGCACCCGACATGCTGCGCGCGCAGATCCTGCGCTGTGCGGGGCGCCAGTTTGTGGCCGGCGATGTGCAGCACTGGTGGCATGCCCCCAGCGGCGCGGGCGTGCGCACCCATTTCTCGGACGACCTGCTGTGGCTGCCCTGGGCCTGCGTGCACCACCTGCGCAGCAGCGGCGACAGCGGCCTGCTCGACGAGGTGCTGCCCTTCCTGGACGGCCCGCCCATCCCGCCCGGTGCCGAGGACGCCTACGACACGCCCAGCGTCAGCAGCGAGCAGGCCAGCGTCTACGAGCATGCCGCCCGCACCCTCGACCGCAGCCTGGCGGTGGGCGTGCACGGCCTGCCGCTGATGGGCAGCGGCGACTGGAACGACGGCATGAACCGGGTCGGCCATGAGGGGCGCGGCGAGTCGGTCTGGCTGGCCTGGTTTCTGTGCCGGGTGGTGGACGGCTTTGCGCCGCTGGCCGAGCAGCGCGGTGCTGACCAGGCTGAGCGCGCCGCGCGCTGGCGCAGCGCCGCGCTGGGCTGGCAGGCCGCGCTGCAGGGCCCGGCCTGGGACGGCCAGTGGTACCGGCGGGCCTTCTTCGATGACGGCTCGGCACTCGGCGCGGCGGCCAACCCCGAGGCCCGCATCGACCTGATCGCGCAAGCCTGGGCAGTGCTGTCACATGCCGCACCGCCCGAGCGCCAGCAGGCCGCGCTGGCGTCGATGCATCGCCACCTGGTGGACCCAGTGCAGGGCCTGATCCGGCTGCTCGACCCGCCGCTTGAGCATGCCCAGCCCAGCGCCGGCTACATCCAGTGCTACCCGCCGGGTGTGCGCGAGAACGGCGGCCAGTATTCGCACGGCGCGATCTGGGCCCTGATGGCGCAGGCCGAGCTGGGGCGGGCCGAGTCGGCAGTGCCAGACCGCGACGCCGCTGACCAGCCCTACCGCTACTTCACCTACCTCAGCCCGGCCCACCGCGCCCAACACGCACGCTGGGGCCCGGTTTACGGCCTGGAGCCCTATGTGATGGCCGGCGATGTCTACACCCAGCCGCCCTATGTGGGCCGGGGTGGCTGGAGCTGGTACACCGGCGCGGCAGCCTGGATGCACCGGGCGGCGGTGGAATCGATCTTCGGCCTGCAGATCGACGCAACCACCTTGCGCCTGCAGCCGGCCCTGCCCGGCGCCTGGCCGCAAGCCCGCATCACCCTGCGGCGCGACGGCCGAGTCCTGCTGTTTGTGCTGCACCGGGGCAGCCCCGACCAAGCCATGGCCGCCGAGCCTGGCGCCCGCCTGCTGCAGGTGGGCGAGGCGGTGGCCTGGACCACGCTGTCGGCCACCAGCCGCTTCGTGATCGCGCTGCCGGCCTTGGCTTGAACTGCCCGACAGGCCGGCGCAAGCGCCGGCCCGCAGCAACCCGCAGCAACCCGCAGCTACCCGCGCTCAGCGCGGGCTGACGCGCCCGGCTTCGTCCGACAGCACGATCTCAACCCGGCGGTTGAGCTGGCGGCCGCTGGCGCTGTCATTGCCGGCCACCGGGAAAGCCTCGCCATAGCCGCGGGCTTCGATGCGGCTGCGCTCGACCCCCATGCCCACCAACGCGCCCCGCACCGCATCGGCGCGGCGGCTGGACAAGGCCTGGTTGACGCCCTCGCCGCCGACGCTGTCGGTGAAGCCCTCGACCAGCGCCTTGCGCTGCGGGTAGGCCTTGAAGAAGCCCACCAGCTTTTCCATGTTGCGCTCGCTGCCGGGTTTCAACTCGGCACGGCCGCTGTCGAACAGCACATCGCCGATCGTCACCACCATGCCGCGGTCGGTCTGCTTGGCGTTGAGATCGCGCAACTCGGCCTCCAACTGGCTGGCCCGGGCCTGGGCGCTGGCGGTCTGCTCCTGCGATGCCGCAGCCTGGGCCCGGGCGTCGTCGGCGGCGCGCCGCGATGCGTCCGACTGCTGGCGCGAGACATCGGCACTGCGCTGCGAGGCCTCTGCCTCGCGCTGCGCGGCCTGGGCATCGCGCTGGGCCAGCTGGGCGCTGCGCTGCGCGGCGTCGGCCTCGTTGGTGCGCGCGGCCAGGCGGGCCCGGTCCCGCTCGGCCTCGGCGCGGGCCAGCTCGCCCTCGGCCGCCTTCTGCCGGCGCGTCTGCTGGGCCACAGCCACCTGCTGGCTGGCCAGGTAGGCCAGGTGGTCGACCTCGCTGGTCTTGTCACCGCGCTTGTAGGCCTCGTTGGCGCGCTCCAGCGCCAGGCCGGCAGCGGCCAGCTCGGCGGCGGCCAGCTCGCGCGTCTGTGGTGTGTCGCGGGCGGCGCTGTAGGCCTGGCGGGCATTGAGCAAGGCGGGGTTGTCGGCTTGCAATGAGCTGCATGCCGATACCGCTGCAATGACCGCCAGCGCGATCAAACGGCTTGGGAACCTGGGGTGGGGTTTCATAGGGGGTCCTGGGAAGGGTTGGGGTGAGTCGGGCACGGCGATCAAGCCGGCCCGGTGTCAGTTCAAGGCGTGGCAGCGGCCTTGCGGCGCATTTCTTCGCTCAGCACACGGCCAGCCTCTTGCACCTCGTTGGCGGCTTTTTGCGACTTGGCGGCGCGCGCCGCAGCACTCGCCAGCTGTGCATCGGCGTTGGCCTCGTGGGCCAGGGTCAGGGCCTGGGCGTGGTCCTTGCTGGCCATCGCGGCCTGGGCCCGGCCCAGTTTGTCCTGGGCCGTGCGCATCTCGGCCGGCGCCCATTGCAGGGCCCCGGCGCTGCCGGCGTTGGCCACGGCGGCCTCGGCCACCGCCATCTGGGTGGTGGGCGGCGGGGTGCTGGCACAGGCGCTGAGCAGCAGCAACGCAGTGGCCCAGGCGGCAGCACTGCGCTGGCGGGCGGGCCCGGCCTTGGGCAGGCCGATGGCAATCAGGGTATTCATGGGATGGGCTCCGTTGGATGAGACAGGGCCACGGTGGCCTGCGGCGCCGCCGCCGTCGGTGCGCTGACGCACGCTGAGCCGCCAACAGGCCGGTGCCGCAGCCCTGTCTGACCCGACCCACAGGCGGCGTCCTACAGCGCCAGGCGAGATGCGCCGATGGGCGGCGCCAGCGGCTTTTTCTACATTGACCCAACGGCCAGCCCAGCCTTTGGTGCCAGCGCAGCCGCCCACCGCAGCCCAGCCCAGCGAGACGCCATGAACCGCAAAGACACCGCCAACAGCCCGACCCCGGCCAACGACGCTGACCACCCGCCCATGGCGCTGGACGAGGCCGCCATCGACGCCGCCAGGCGCAGCCTGGACCAGGGCGCGGTGACCCCCAGCTACGGGCCCTGGCGCCGCGACATCATCAAGCTGCTCAATGATTCGCTGGCCACCGAACTTGTTTGCGTGCTGCGCTACCGGCGCCATCACTTCACGGCCGAGGGGCTGGCGTCGCCCAAGATTGCCGAGGAATTTCTGGTGCATGCCAACGAGGAGCAGGGCCACGCCGACCGGCTGGCCCGCCGCATCGTGCAACTGGGCGGTGAGCCCGATTTCTCGCCCGATTCGCTCAGCAAGCGCAGCCATGCCAGCTATGACGACGCGCTGCACCTCAAGGCCATGATCCGCAGCAACCTGATTGCCGAGCGGGTGGCCATCGAGAGCTACAGCCAGCTGATCGCACTGATCGGCGACAAGGATTCCACCACCCGCCGCATGCTCGAAGACATCCTGGCCGATGAACAGCAGCATGCCGACGAGTTGAAAGACTGGCTGGCCGATTGAAAGGCGCCGATTGACAGACACCGATCACTTCTTGCCCACGGGTGGTGGGGCCCCATCACCACCCAGGTCCAAACCGGGCCATCGCGACTTGCCTACCCCCTACAGGAGATTGACCATGACCCCCCGCCAACGCTTCACCGCCCCCCTGGCCGCCGCCGTCACCGCGCTGCTGCTGATCACCGCCAGCGGCTGCGCCGTCACCCGCGGCCAGGAGACGGTGGGTGCCTATGTTGACGACACCGCCATCACCACCGCCATCAAGGCCCGATTTATCGAAAACAAGGACGTCGACGCCGCAGCCATCAGTGTCGAGACGCTCAACGGCACCGTCATGTTGGCCGGCTTTGCCAAGAACATGAGCGAGAAGAGCACCGCCGAGGTGCTGGCCCGCAAGGTGGGCGGCGTCAAGATGGTGAAGAACGAGATCACGATCCGGCCCTGAGCCCGGTTCCAGCCCGGTATCCGCCCGCTGCAGCCGGCCAGGGCCCCGCTGGTCCTGGCCGGCGTCTCTGCGCGGCGGGCTGGCTGTCTGTGTCTGATCTCTGCCGCAAAGTGCGGCAGCGTACAGACGCGATTGCGCGGCACCATCACCATCCAGGCTCGCCCGACCGGCGGGCCTTTGTCGTTTGTGCACCGAGTTGGCACCCACCCCTGCTGCTGAGGCAGGCCCTGCAAGGGTTCATTCTGTCAACTCATCACGGCTGTCGTGCGCGTTGCAGCCCGCAGGGTCATAACTCTCGCCATGCCCGTGCAACGCCCTCACCCTCCAACAAGGCCAGCCCATGATGCAAGCGTTTGACCAGCGCGCCCGGCTCGCGCCGCAATCTGAGCCGCAATCTGAGCCGCAAGACCAGGCCAACAACCCGGCCCTGCCCGAGTGGTATTGGGAGTGCTGCAACGCCAGCCACCAGTCGCGCGCCTGGGGCCCGGCGACGGCGCTGATGGGTCTGGGCATGGCCTGGTTTCTGGGCGGCCAGCTCGAGAGCGACGACGCCTGCTGGGTGGCCGCAGAGCGCGATGCACTGCAGGCGCTGTTGGCCAGCCAGCAACGCTTTTCCGGGTTCAGCTTCAGCCGGGTGGACACGGACGGCACAAGCCGACGCTTCAGCCTCAGAGGCGAGCCGGTGTTTGATCGCGAAGGCCGCTGCACAGGCCACCGCGGCATGGGCGTCGAGACCACCGACGCCGGGCGGCTCAACGGCAGCGCCGCCCACGCCAGCCTGGTGCCGCCAAGCCAGCGGAGCGCCGCGTTGTAGGCTTCGTCCTACGCGGTGCTGCGCGCAATCCCTGCTGCCTGCGGGGCCGCCAGCAGGCAGACTCGGGCTGTCAATTGGCGTCAGGGCACACCGCCCGACAATCGATTTCAACGACGCAGAATTGACTCCACACGCCCGAGCGTCGGGCGCCTGGCCACCCTAACGACCAGGCCATGCAGCGGCTCAAGACCTACATCGTCGAAGACAGCGCCGTCATCCGGGACAGCCTGATCGCAACCTTGCACGAACTCACGCCGGTGCAAGTGGTGGGCTTCGCCGAGGATGAACCCACGGCCTCCCGCTGGCTGGCACAGGCCGACAACGATGCTGATCTGGTGATCGTCGACATCTTTCTCAAGAGGGGCTCGGGCCTGGGCGTGCTGCAGTCAGCCGCGCGTACGCCCCAGCGCCGCAAGTTTGTGGTGCTGAGCAATTACGCCACGCCCGATATGCGGCGCAAGTGCCTGGCCTTGGGCGCCGACCACTTGTTTGACAAATCCACCGAGATCGACGCCTTGATCGCCTACTGCGACCAGCTGGCACAAGACCAGAGCAGCCAGACCGAGCCTGTGGGCTGACGCCCGCCTTTGCCGTGGCTGCCGTGGGGCTATTGGATCAAGCCGTTCTTCAGCGCGTAGTAGGTCAGGTCGCTGTTGGAGGCCAGGCCCATCTTCTCCATCACCCGGGTGCGGTAGGTGCTGACGGTCTTGACGCTGAGCGACATGCTGGTGGCCATGTGGCCGATGGTCTCGCCCTTGGCCAGGCGCAAGAAGACCTGCAGCTCGCGCTCGGACAACTGCTCGTGAGCGGGCTTGTCGCCGCCGCCGCTCAAGCCGTCTGCCAAGCGCTCGGCGACCCCGGCGGTGATGTATTTGCGGCCCCGGTAGACGGTGCGGATGGCCTTGATGATCTCCTGCGGGTCGCAGTCCTTGTTGAGGTAGCCGCTGGCACCTTGGCGCAGCAGGGTGGTGGCGTAGTGCTCCTCAGCAAAACCGCTGAGTATCAACACCGGCAGGTCGGGTGCGCGGGCCTTGATCGCCGCCAGGGCGTCCACCCCGCTCTGGCCGGGCATCGAGATGTCCATCACGATCACGTCCACCTCACCGCGCCGCACGATGTCGAGCGCGTCGCGGCCATTGCTGGCCTCGGCCACCACCCGGAAGTCAACCTCGTCGGCAAAAAACTGGCGCAACCCGGCACGCACCATGGCATGGTCATCGACGATGGCAATGCGAATCACGGCAACTCTCCCCGCTTGAACAAGACGCCATGATCCCATCCTTTTACAGCCATTCTTGGGAGACAACACGATGAAGCGGCTGCTGTCGGTGATCCAGCGCAACCCCTTTGTGCTGCCGATGGCGGTGGTGGCCGCGCTGGCGATTTTCTTCATCAGCGAGGGCAGCTACTGGCAGTCGCTCGACACCATCGGCAATCTGCGCAGCAACTACCTGGCGCGCCAGCAAATTGAGCGCCTGGAGCGCAGCCTGGCCGACGCCGAGACCGGCCAGCGCGGCTACCTGCTGACCGCCCGCGACGAGTACCTGCAGCCCTACAAACAGGCCCGCCTGTCGATCACCACCGCGCTGCGCCTGCTGGACCGCTACTTTGCCGCCGACCCCGCCGCATTGGCCAGGATGGCCGAGTTGCGCGACCTGTCCGAGCGCAAGCTGTCCGAGCTGGACGAGACCGTGCGGCTGGCCCAGAACGGCCAACGCCAGACCGCCATCGAGCTGGTGCTCTCGGGCATCGGCAAACAAGACATGGACAAAGTACGCCAGCTAACCGGCCAACTCATCACGCTGCAGACCCAGCAGCGTGATCTCACCAACCGCACCCTCGACCGCACCTTGCTGCTCAGTCGTTTCGGGGTGGCCGCGCTGATCGCGGTGCTGCTGCTGGCCCTGGTGCTCTACCTGCGCAAGAGCGACGCCCTGGCCAGCGCCCAGGCCGAGCAGCAAAGCCAGATGCAGGCCGCGCATGACCAGCTGGAAATTGAGGTGGCCCAGCGCACTGCCCAGCTCACCGACCTGACCCGCCACCTGCAGACCGCCCGCGAGGACGAGCGCCAACGCCTGGCCCGCAACCTGCACGACGACCTGGGCTCGCTGTTGACAGCCGCCAAGCTGGACGCCGCGCGCATCCGCTCGCGCCTGGGCGACAGCGCGCCCGAGGCCCAGGCCAGGTTGGCCGACCTGGTCGACAAGCTCAACAGCGGCATCTCGCTGGGCCGCAGCATCATTGAGGACCTGCGGCCGTCCACCCTCAGCCATCTGGGCCTGGCGACCACGCTGGAGATCTTGCTGCGCGAGTTCGCCGAGCGCTCGGGTGTCAGCGTGCACTGCGACCTGCACCCCGTGACGCTCGGCCCCAGGGCCGAGCTGGTGGTCTACCGGGTGGTGCAGGAGGCCGTCACCAACCTGAGCAAATACGCCAGTGCCAGCAATGTCTGGGTGTCGCTGGCCGCCGGCACCTACCAGCCCAACCGGGTGGAGGTGAGCGTGCGCGACGACGGTGTCGGCTTCGAGCCCAAGACCCCCACCCAGTCGGCCTACGGGCTGATGGGCATGCGCTACCGGGTTGAAGCCGAGGGCGGCACGATGCAGGTGCAGTCCCAGCCCGGCCATGGCACCCAGCTGAGCGTGTGGCTGCCGGCGGCGCCGGGCACCGACCCACCGCCAGCCTGAAACCCTACCCCGGGCCCGGCGCCCTGCCAGGGTTTTGAGGCCTGCCTCTGGGCCAAGCGGCCTGGTAGGCCGCGTCCTACAGCCGGCTGCCACCCACCCCGACACCCAGGCCGCCGCTGCGCCGATCTGCAATGCGCTTGGGCCTGGGCAGACTGGGTTTGTCGCCGCAGGGCCCTGTCCGACCAGCCCACTGCCCCTTGCAGCAGGCACGCCGGTTGGCCCGACAGCGGCACCGCCCGTCCGTCCCTTGAACCCCCAGGAGGCCCCATGCTTCACTACGCCGTCGTGTTTTTCGTGATCGCCCTGATCGCAGCCTTGTTCGGTTTTGGTGGCATTGCCGCCAGTGCGGCCGGCATCGGCAAGATCTTGTTCATCGTCTTTGCCGTGCTGGCCGTGGCATCATTTTTGTACGGCCTGCTCAAGCGAGGCTGAGCCGGCAGTCGCCGGCCAGCACAACGCCCTTCTCTCAACCCACCCTAGGACCCCGCCATGACCAATCAAGACTCTCAGCTCGACGGCAGCAGCACCAACAACCTGGCCGACCAGGCCGCCAAGTCAGCCGATGCCGCCATCCGATCCACCCAGCGCCTGGCCAACCAGGCCCTGGACGGCATGGCCGAATCGGTGGACGGCCTGCGCGCAGAGGCCGCGCCGATGCTGCGCAATGCCAGCGCCCAGGTCACCGCGCTGGCCCACCGCAGCGCCGATGCGTTGCGCCAGGGCAGCCAGCAACTGCGCGACAGCGCCGGCCAGGCCGCCAGCCGCACAGTGGGCTATATCCAGGATGAGCCGGTCAAGGCCATGCTGATCGCTGCGGCCACCGGTGCGGCCTTGATGGCCCTCCTCACGATGGTGAGCCAGTCGCGCAACCGCTCCTGAGTTGCGCCCGACGGGCCTGAGCGTGCCGGCACGCCAGGCCTGCCGGACCGCACCGCACCGCACCGCACCATCAAGCCGGCCCACTTCTGCCCTTGCCCACCACCATGCACCCCTTGCTAAACCTTGCCGCCACCCGCCCGCAGTTGCTGGTCGAGCATGCGGCGGCCTATGCCGAGTTGGCCCAGTGCGAGTTGGCCTGCGCCGGCTCGCAGTTGAAGCGTCAAGCCGTGTTGGGCCTGGCCACCGCCTGCCTGGTGGGCTTGGCCGTCGGCCTGGCGGGCACCGCCTGCCTGTTGGCTGCAGTGGTGCCGGTGGGCCAGATGGTGGCGCCCTGGGCCTTGTGGCTGGTGCCTTTGGTGCCGGCCCTGGCAGCAGCGACTTGCGGATGGGCGCTGGGCCGCAGCCCCAGGCAGGCGGCTTTTGAGAAGCTGCGCGCGCAGGTGGGTGCCGATGCGGCGCTGTGGCGCGACATGAGTGCCGGTTAAGTGCCGGACATGCGCCGCATTGCCCGGCCCAAACAAGCCCGCCCAATAAAAAGCCCCGCCAGCTCGCGCTGGCGGGGCTTTTCTCAAGGCTTCAAGACTTGCCCAGGCGCATCTTGGCGGCGTTGATGCAACTGGATTTGGCGTCACCGCTCATGGCGTCGCACTTCTCGGCTTCAACCTTGTAGTCGGCATCGCGCTTGGTCTTGGCAGCGTCCTGCTGGGCGTCGGTGACCTTGGTGTTGAGCTTGGCGTCGGCCAGTGCCTTGGCCTTCATGGCCTTGGCCTGCTTGACGCAGACATCCTTGTTGTTGCCGGTCTGGTCATCGCACTTTTCCTTGGCCACCGCATAGTCGGCGTCGGCCTTGGCCACCAGCACCTTGGTGGCGTCCTTGGCCTTGCCGGTGTAGCCATACTCAAGCTCGGCACGGGCCACCTTCTCGTGGCCCTTGGCCTGCTCGACGCAGATGTCCTTGGCATTGCCGGCCATGTTGGCGCAGGCCATCTTGCTGGCCTTGTACTCGGCGGCGATGGTGTCCTTGCCGGCCTTGAAGTCGGCCTTGGACAGGGTGGCGGCCTGGGTGATAGCGACAGCCATCAGTGCGGCCACAGCCAGCGCATGGCGCAGGTGAAAACGTGAGTTCATGGGGATCCTTGGTAGTGGTGAAAGTCAAGCAGGGACAGTGTCGGCAGCGCCACTGCGGCCCACCACAAGACAGCAGCGCTTGTGACGGTCAGCGGCGTCCTACCCGGGCCACCGACGCCGCCCAACGGGCTTGCTCAAAGCCAGTATTCCCAGACCCGCGCAAACCACTCTTGCAGCCGCCAGCCCCACGGGCGGTGCTGCCAGCGTGCCAGCAACACCGGGTCTGAGGCCGCCAGATCGCGCTCGAACATGCGCTGCACCTGGCCGCCAAAGTCAGCACCCAGCACCACCGCATTGAGTTCTTGGTTGTGCAGAAAACTGCGCCAGTCGAGGTTGGTGGACCCCACCGTGGACCACACGCCGTCGATCAACGCCGTCTTGGCATGCAGCACCACGCCGCGCCGCTCGAAGATCCGCACGCCGGCCCGCAACAGGGCCTCGTAGGACGCGCGGCCGGCATGCAAGACCAGCCACGAGTCGGTCTGGCTGGGCAGGATCAAGGTCACGTCCACGCCCCGGCCGGCGGCGGCCTGCAGGGCCGCCAGCAACTGCGGGTCGGGCGCAAAGTAGGCCATCGTCACATGCACACTGGTCTGGGCGCTGTGGATGGCCGACAACAAGGTGGCGTAGATCTGGCTGAAGGCATCGTCGGGCGAACTGCCCACCGCCCGCACCACCTGATGGCCAGCGGCCACCGGTTTTGGAAAGTAGTTGCGCGGCAGGGCCGGCGCACCGGACTGCTTCAACCAGCTGGCCAGGAACAATTTCTGCAACTCGGCCACCACCGGCCCCTGCAACTGCAGGTCGGTGTCGCGCCAGGCCAGGCGGCCCTCGGGCGGGGGCTGGGTGGCAAGCGGCCTGGGCCGACGCAGGCTGCGCGAACCGCCCGAATACACCTCGCTGAGGTTGATACCGCCGAGAAAAGCGGTCTGCCCGTCCACGATCAACAGCTTGCGGTGGTCGCGCTGGTTGGGCGACCAGCCCTTGTCACCGGCGCCCGCGCTGAGCGGGTTGATCGGGTTGAACTCCAGCACCTGCACGCCGCTGGCCTGCAAGCGCTCAAAGTAGGCCGCCGACGTGCCCAGCGTGCCCACGCTGTCGCGAATCAGGTTGACCTGCACCCCCTGGGCTTGCTTGTCGATCAGGGCTTGCGCAAAGCGCTGGCCGACCGCGTCGTCGTCCAGGATGTAGGTCTCGAGGTTGATGTGGTCGCGGGCACCGGCAATCGCCTTGAGCATCGCCACATAGGTGGCCGGGCCGTCCTGCAGCAACTGCACTGCATTGCCGGAGGTCAGCGGGCTGGTGGCAATCAAAGCCTCGACCGCCAGGTGGTGGGCAAAGATGTCGGTGGCCTGGGCCGGCTGGCGCAGGCCGTCCAGCAGGCGCCGGCTTTGGGCCGCGCCCAAAGGGCCGGCGGGGCCTTGCAAGCGCACGCCGGATGCACCCGGCGCACTGGCCACGGCAGCTACCGCCCTACCCGGACCCTGGGCCGACGGCAGCGGCAAGGACTGGCAGCCGGCCAGCGAGCAGGCGCCGGCCAGGGCCCAGCACAGGCCGCGGGGCCTCAGGCGGCGCAACATCGGCCGCGCCGCCCGGACCCGGCGGTGGTCACAAGCGGCCGGTGATCAGCAGCACGATCAGGATGATCACCACCAGGCCCAGGCCGCCGCTGGGCCCATAGCCCCAGCCCCGGCTGTGCGGCCAGGTGGGCATGGCGCCGATCAACATCAGTACCAGCACGATCAGCACAATGGTTCCTAAACTCATGGCGAACTCCTGGTCAGGGTGGTGGGTCAGTTGGCGGGCGCCGATGCCGCTGCCGGCGGCGTGACGATGACCACGGTGCCGTTGCCGG
Organism: Betaproteobacteria bacterium; assembly: GCA_031366465.1. Lineage (GTDB taxonomy): Bacteria > Pseudomonadota > Gammaproteobacteria > Burkholderiales > Burkholderiaceae_C > Pseudaquabacterium. Next base: position 25,239 of record JANLZT010000761.1, read on the forward strand.
GCTTGCCGGGCTCACCCTTGCTGCCGTCGGTGCCGGTCATGCCGGTGGCACCGGTGGCGCCTGACGGGCCGGCGGGCCCGGGTTGCGACTGGATCACCACGGCCGGCGTCGCCGGATCATTTTTCTGGCAGGCGGTGAGTGCGGCCGCGGCACAGACCAGCAACAACAGGGCGGTTCGATTCATGAAAGCTCCTTGAATGACAACAAAAAAACGGGGATGGTGGCTTGCAGGCTAGGCGGCGTTGGCCGCCTTGTCAGTGCGCTTGCGAACACAGGGTGGCGCGACGGCGGCGGGTGGCGAGGCGGTCATGCGGTCATCACATAGCGTTGCAGCCGCGCGGCCTGGAACACCGCCTCGGGGTCGCTGTGCAGCAGCGCCAGCGGGGTGCAGCCCGACAGGCTGGCATTGCCTTGCACGAACCACAGCGTCAGCGCCCAGCCGTCCAGCACGTCGATCAACTCGGCCAGTGCCGGCTGGTGCTCGGGCCGCAGCGACAGATTGCTGGCGTCAAACTGGAACATCGGCAGCCAGAAGCTGTTGTTCCAGGCAAAGCTGGTGACCCGCTGGGTGACGATCAGCCGGGCCAGGCTGACATAGCCGCCGGCTTGGCGGCGCTGCAGGCCCAGCGCCAGTTCGTCACAACGCGCCAGGCCACCGCTGGCGCGCAACGCACCCTGCAAGGCCACAAAGCCCTCGTCATTGGGCGCCAGGCCAAATGTCGATGCCGATGTCGCCAACGCCTGGCCCAGGCCGACGCGTGGCAGACGGCCTGGGCTGGATCTGGCTTGCTGCGGCGATGGGGTCGGGCTGGCGTTCATCGTTGGGGCCTCGCGGGTCGAGCTTGGCGGGATGGGCTGCGGTGCGGTGGGCTGGGGCAGCTCGATGCTGGGCTGCGGCCAGCGCGCGCGCTGTCGGACGGCAGGCCTAGGCGCTGTCAGCCGTCGGCGTGGCGCGATGACCACCACCTTCAGCGCGGCGCGATGACCACCACCGTCAGCGCGGCGCGAGGACCACCGCCTTGGACCGGCCCTGGGCACGCCGGGCCAGGCCGGCGCAGCCACTGGCATCGTGCGCCGCCAGCGCTGGATCCCCGCCGTCCAGCAAGGGCAGCAAGGCCGCCAGCGGGTTGACCAGGGCCAGCAAGGCCGACAACCCCAGCCGGCCGGCCAGACGACTGGCCTCGATGCTGACTTGGGGCTGGTCCAGGCTGCCACGCAGGCGCAGCGGCGTGCGCAGCGCCAAGGGGCTGAAATCGCGCGGGCTGACGATCACCCGCAGGTCCAGGGCCTCGCTGGCCAGCGAGATCGACCCGTCGACCCAGAGCGTGGAGTCACTGCTGTCGAGCACCAGCGTGCGGGCCCGGAACACGCCATGCTCGGCCACCAGGTCGGCCATCGCGCAGGGCACGGGCAGCGCATCGTCGCCTTTGAGCAGCACGCCCAGGCTCTCGGCCAGGTCCAGCCCGGCGGCCTCGATGGCCAGGTGCGAAACCCGGCCATCGCGCAGATCGGCCCGCACCTGGCCGTTCAGCCGGGCCAGGATTTCGGCGGTGGATCGGCCCTGGCCCTGCAGGCGCGCCCAGCCTTGCAGGGCGCCCGAGACAAACGGCGGTTGATTGCCGGCCCGGGCCTGGTGAATCCATTGCTCCAGCCGCAGGCCGTCCCAGCGCAGGTCGGTGCGCAGTGCGGCCTGGGCGCTGCGGCCGTCCAACTGCAGGCTGCCGCGCAGCCGGCCCGGCCCGGCGCGGGCGTCCAGCGCGCCGATGTCGAGCACCCCGCCCACCAGTTGCAGATGCGCCTGCAGGGGACGCAGCGGCTGCAAGCGGGGGGTGTTGAGGTCCAGCTCGTCGATGTTGATGAGCACATTGGCGTCCATCACCCGCAGCGCCGCCAGGTCGAAGGGGCGGTCGGGCAGCACCTTGCCGGGACGGGGTGGGGTGGTGGTCCCGACATCGGCCGCCGGCACCACGCCCACCGCCGGGCCCAGGTCGGCCAGCAGCAGACGGGGCCCGCTCAGCCGCCCCGCCAGCAGCGGCACGGCGCGGCTGCGGTCGAAGCTGAAGGCGCCGCGCAGCCGGCTGCTGCCGATGGTGGCGTCGTCCACCACCACCTGCCAGACAACGCCGGCCTTGCGCAGCCGGCCCTGGCTGCGGAAGGCGCGGGTGGTGGGCAGGGTCACGCCCAGCGGGTCACCCACGGCGGCCAGCGACGGGCCCTGCAAGGTGTAGCGGCCCCACAGGCCGTCCAGGGCCGCTGCATTTTTTGCACCCGCAGCCGCCAGGGCATGGTCGAGCCCGCCCTTGAAATCCAGCCTGGCCCGGCCCACCACGGCCTGCA
>JANLZT010000780.1:0-1514 GCA_031366465.1 Betaproteobacteria bacterium
CCCTCAAGCGCCTGGATTTCAAGATCGGTGACGGCGAATGGGCCGACACCTCGATGGTGGCCAACGACGTGCTGGTCAAGTTCAAGCTCTCCCTCACCGGCATGGCGCCGCTGTGAGGCTCTCGCCCGCCAACCCCTTTCATCACCTCGACAGGAAACACCCATGCTCCGCAGCACCTTGATTGCCACCACCCTGGCCGCCGCCGCCCTCACCGCCCAGGCCCAGACCGCCACCTACGCGATCGACCCGACGCACACCTTCGCCACCTTCGAGATCTCGCACTTCGGCACGTCCACCAACCGCGGCCGCTTCGACAAGAAGAGCGGCACCGTGCAATTGGACAAGGCCGCCAAGACCGGCAAGCTCGACATCACCATCGACACCAGCTCGATCAACTCGGGCACCGCCGCCTTCGACAAGCACCTGCAGAGCAAGGATTTCTTCAACGTCGCTGACTTCCCCACCGCCAGGTTTGTCGGCGACAAGTTCAGCTTCAACGGCGACAAGGTCAGCGAGATCAGCGGCAACCTCACGCTGCTGGGCAAGACCAACCCGGTCACGCTCAAGGCCACCAACTTCAACTGCTACATCAACCAGATGCTCAAGGTCGAGGTCTGCGGCGGCGACTTCGAGACCACCATCGTGCGCAGCCAGTACGGCGTCAACTGGGGCCTGAACTTCGGCTTCTCGGACGCCGTGCGCCTGGTGGTGCAGGCCGAGGCGATCAAGCAGCCCTGATCGGACGGGCCGGCCGGCCCGTCGAGGCCGGCAGCACCCTGTCGGGCGCAGGGCGGCGGCCGTCGCACCGGCCTGCGGCGGGCCAGTGGCTTGCGTACAGTGGCGAATCACCCTCTCGCCGCACCTGGCCGCACCTGCCCGCACCTGCCCGCCATGACCCCAGCCCCCATCAACCCCTGGCCCCGGCGCTGGCAGCGCCTGTCGGCGGCCAGCGTGCGGGGCTTTCATGTCTACGCCGGCTGGTTGATAGGCATCAGTTGGCGACGCTTCATCGTGCTGTCGGTGCTGCTGATGATTGTCTCGGGGGTGCTGCAAAACATCCCGCCCTTCAGCTGGACTTACACCAGCGTGGTCACCCTGCCGCCCGGGCAAGACAGCCTGCCGGCCGAGCCCCCGACGCCACCCGCCGCGCCGCCAGCCGGCAGCAAGCCGGGGGTGCACATCGAGACCCCGGACAAGCCCGGCAAGCCCGGCGTGGACATCTCCATCGACGAGCACGGCGTGCGCATCAAGCCGCGCGCCAAACCCGCAGCGGCCGGCGCCGACGCTGCCAGCGCTGGCGCGACCGCCGCATCGGGCACCGCCTCGACCGCCGCCCAGCAAGGCGAGCCGGTGATCGACATCCGCCTGCCCGCCAACACCCCCGAGACCGTGCGCCAGGCGGTGGAAGAAGCCCGGCAGGCGATCGAGGAGGCGGTGCGCGAGGCCCGCAGCGAGGCCGAGGCGGCGCGCGCCGACGCCGAGACCGCCCGCACCGAGGGCCGGCAAGCGGCCGA
>JANLZT010000785.1:0-2678 GCA_031366465.1 Betaproteobacteria bacterium
CAGCGCAAGGTCGAGGCCCGCAACTTCGACGTGCGCAAGCAATTGCTCGAATACGACGACGTCAGCAACGACCAGCGCAAGGTGATCTACCAGCAGCGCAACGAGATTCTTGAATCCAGCTCGGTGCTCGACCAGATCACCAACCTGCGCAAGAGCGCAATGACCGGCGTGGTGCGCACCTGGGTGCCGGTGGAAAGCGTCGAGGAGCAATGGGACTTGCCGGCGCTGGAAAAAGCCCTGGCCGACGAGTGGCAGGTGCCGGTCGCGCTGGCGGCGATGGTCGAAAAGAGCGACTCCATCACCGACGAGGACGTGGTGGGCAAGGTGGTCGAGGTGGCCAACCAGGTGTTTGCCGACAAGCTCGAGATGGTCGGGCTGGAGCAGTTCAACCCCTTCATGCGCATGGTGTTGCTGCAGTCCATCGACAGCCACTGGCGCGAGCACCTGGCCGCGCTCGACTACCTGCGCCAGGGCATCCACCTGCGCGGCTACGCCCAGAAAAACCCCAAGCAAGAGTACAAGCGCGAGGCCTTCGAGCTGTTCAGCCAGTTGCTGGACGTGGTCAAGATGGAGGTCACCCGGCTGCTGCTGACGGTGCGCATCCAGAGCCAGGCGCAAGTGGCCGAGGCGGCCGAGGCCCTGGAAGCCCAGGCTGGCCAGTTGTCCAATGTCACCTATACCCATCCCAATGAGGATGGCAGCGTCAGCCAGGAGACCGACCCTGGCAGCGCGGCGCCAGCCGTTCCCAGGGTAGGCCGCAATGATCCATGCCCCTGCGGTAGCGGCAAAAAGTATAAAAGTTGCCACGGTCAACTGGCCTGACGCCGCAGCCGGCGGATTATTCCGGCCGGCTATCCCCCAAAGCATGGGGGCCTGGCGTCTGGTTGTCGGGTTTAGACTGCTGGGGCGAGAAGCTTGTGATGTTGTTTTGGCAACCTTGACCGTCTTTGTCGCTCTGCGACGCTCGAACTGAGGTGCACCATGAAGCCCAAGGCCCTGTCCCTGATCTGCAGTTGGCTGGTTTGCGGCACCGTGTCGGCCGTGACCATCACACCACTGCCCACCGGCGTCCCCAATCAATGGTCGGCCCAGTTTTCGGGCAACGCCGCTTCCAACAGCTTTACGCTGGATCTCTCCAGTTTTGTGGGTGCGCTGGATCTGACAGCGCTGCTGTCGGCCAACCTGTTCTTCGGTTCGGGCTACAACATCACGTCAGCGTCGTTCGATGGCAATGCCTTCTCGCCGGTGATCAATGTGACGACACCGGCTGGCAGCGCTGACTACTGGACCTACGGCCCCAGCACGGTGGCCGCCACCCTGCACACCCTGCTGGTGAATGGGTCGTCCGGCAACGCTGGGGGTTTCACCGGGTCGCTGGGTATTTCCGCCACGCCCACACCACCGCCACCCGTTCCGGTGCCCGAGCCCGAGACCTGTGCGCTGTTGCTGGCTGGGCTGGGTGTGTTGGGTTTCGTCGCCATGCGCCGCCAGCGTCGCTGAGCGCTGGGCTGCCGGCCGCCGTTGGCGGCCTTTTCTTGCGGGGTGGCTGCTGCCACCCCGTTGTCATTGGCGGCAGCCTTGGCCGCGGTGCCTGCCACCTTCAATTTGCGCCAGCCCAGCCCAGCCCAGCCCAGCCCAGCCAACATGCCCGTCAATCTGCAAGCGCCACTGCCGTCGCAACTGTTTGAGGTCAAGGGCATCCGCATCGGCGTGGCCGAGGCCGCGATTCGCAAGCCCCACCGCAAGGATCTGGTGGTGGTGGCCATCGATCCAGGCGCTGCGGTGGCCGGGGTGTTCACCCAGAACCGCTTCTGCGCCGCTCCGGTGCAGGTTTGTCGCGAACACCTGGCCGCTGGGCAGGGGGTGCGGGCGATCATGGTCAATACCGGCAATGCCAATGCCGGCACCGGCGCCGACGGCCTGGCGCGTGCCCGGCGCAGTTGCGCAGCACTGGCCGGCTTGATGGGTTTGCGGCCTGAGCAGGTGCTGCCGTTTTCAACCGGCGTGATCATGGAGACCTTGCCGGTCGAGCGCATCGAGGCCGGCCTGCCGGCGGCCTTGGCCGCCCTGGTGCCGGATGGCTGGCTGGCCGCCGCCCAGGGCATCATGACCACCGACACCCTGCCCAAGGCCGCCTCTTGCCAGCTGCTGCTGGGCGGCCACCAGGTCACGGTCACCGGCATCAGCAAAGGTGCCGGCATGATCCGGCCCAATATGGCGACGATGCTCGGCTTTGTGGCCACCGACGCCGTGCTGGCGCCGGGCCTGATGCAAGGCCTGGTGCGCGATGCGGCCGACGCCAGCTTCAACCGCATCACGATTGACGGTGACACCTCCACCAATGATTCCTTCGTGATGATTGCCACCCGCCAGGCTGGCCATGCCGAGATCACCGGCTGGGACAGCGCCGACGGCCAGGCGCTGCGCGAGGCGGTCTTTGAGATCTCGCAGCACCTGGCCCAGGCCATCGTGCGCGACGGCGAGGGCGCCACCAAGTTCATCACCGTGCAGGTGGACGGCGGCGCCGATGAGGCCGAATGCCGCCGGGTGGCCTATGCCATCGCCCATTCGCCGCTGGTCAAGACGGCCTTTTTCGCCAGCGATCCCAACCTGGGCCGCATCCTGGCGGCGGTGGGCTATGCCGGCATTGCCGACCTTGACCCGGGGCTGATCGATCT
>JANLZT010000803.1:0-1771 GCA_031366465.1 Betaproteobacteria bacterium
CCGAAGAAGGCCGCCCGGCCCGAGCCCAGCAAGGCTGCGGCGCGGCTGAAGGCCAGCACCGCCACCAGCCCGGCGCCCAGGCCCTGGGCCAGCAATTGCAGGCCCAGCATGGCGGGGGTGGCGCGCGCCAGGCGGCCCAGATCCGACAGCCACAGATAGCCCGGCAGGAACAACAAGAAGGCCAGCACCGCCACCACTGCGGTGACGCGCAGCGGGTCCACCTGCCAACGCCGCGACAGCGCGCCGAACAAGCCCCAGCAGGCGCCGGCCGCCGCAAACAGGCCGTCGCCGGCCAGCGTGGTCCGGTTGTTGGCATGCAGCAGGCTGTCACCGCCCATGCAGGCCAGGCCCAGCACCACGCCGCAGGCACCCAGGGCGCTTTCGCGGGTCCAGCCCTGGCGGGCCAGCCAGGCCGACGCCGCCAGGCCCGTGAGCATCTGGCAGGCCGGCGTGATCACGGCGCCATGGGCCAATGGCGCCAGCGCAAAACCACTCATGTAGAACAGGCTGAAACCCGGCCCAGCCAGCAGCGCCAGGACCAGGCCGTGGCGCCAGCCGATGCCGGCCAGGTCTCGCCAGCCCCAATGCCACAAGAATGGCGCCATCAAGAGTGCGCCGGGCGCAAAGCGCAGCAGTGTCAGGTCGCCCGGGCTCAGGCCCGACTTGACGGCCAGCCGGGCCAGCACCGAGTAGCCGGCCCAGATGGCCGCAGCCAACAGGCCCCAGGCCACACCGGCCCTGAGCGGGTGCTGCGCCATGGGCGGTGCTGGTGTTGCGGTGACGGGCGGCGGGTGCATGCGCAAGCCTAACCGGCCCCGTTCAGAGCATGACTGACCCGCCCGACGCGCCGGGCAGCCGCGCCAAGGCCGAGTCGCTGTTCAAGGCGTCGGCCGATGGCGGCAAGGCCGAAAGGGCAATGCAGTACAGCTTCTGGGGCGCTGAGTTCGGCACTTTGCAAGCGCATGTAAGCACCAGCGGGGCAGCGTCCTCCGCCTGACGGATCGATTGCGAACTAGGGGCTACTGTTCCGCCTCGAATGGGTCTCCAATGATTTCTACCCCGTCGGTCGGTGCTTGCGTGCCGCACCGGCGGCCGGCTTGGGTTCAGCATGGCAGGAGGCTCCGCATGGATTTCATCGAACGCATCTTGGGTTGGTCACCCGACGGCGGTGACGGCAGTTTCGAGTTCATGCTGTTTGCACTGCCCATCGCCGGGCTGTGCTGGCTGGCCTGGCGGCGCCGGGCCAAGCGCCTGGCCGTCAGCCAGAGCCCGCCCATCAGCCTGCGCCGGCCCATCAGCCAGCGCCTACCCATCAGCCAGCGCCGGCCCTAGGCGATGCCAGACGCGCTGCACCCGGCCCCGGGCTGCCCATGCTGATCAAACCCATGATCGGCGCGTGGGAGGTGCCACGCCTCGCCACCATCACCACCCATGAGTCGCGCCGCCTGGCGGTGCTGGCGGTGCCCGGCCTGTCGGGTGACCTGCACCACGACATGGGCCGCAGCGCGATGTGTGTGGATCTCAGCGGTGCGCTCTACGGCGACGAGGCGCGTGACGGCTTCCTCAAGGAGTTGCGCGAAAAATTCCTGCTGGGCGATCCGGTCGATTTCGTCGCCGACATCGTCGGCGAGTCCGAGCTGGAGCAGGTGCTGATCGAGGGCTTCGAGCTGGAAGAGACGTCGGCGCTGGCCGACACCTTCAGCTTCCGCCTGCGCCTGCGTGAGTACACCGAGCCGCCCGAGCCGGCCGGCGCCGCCGCTGATTTCGGCCT
>JANLZT010000821.1:0-4911 GCA_031366465.1 Betaproteobacteria bacterium
ACGAAGAACGGGCACAGCACATGCGCCTGCACCTGCGTGCTGACCAGGGACAAGTCTTGGTAAAGGGTCTCGCTGAGGGCCACCACCGCATGCTTGCTGACGTTGTAGACGCCCATATTGGGGGGGCTGAGCAGGCCGGCCATCGACGCGGTGTTGACGATGTGGCCGCGGTACAGGGGGTCGGCCGCGGCAGCGGCCAGCATCATCGGTGTGAACAGCCGCACGCCGTGGATCACGCCCCAGAGGTTGACACCCAGGGTCCAGGCCCAATCCTGCGGCGTGGCCTCCCAGACCAGGCCGCCGGTGGCCACCCCGGCATTGTTGAAGACGACATGGGGCGCACCCAATTGGGCCTGCACCTCGGCCGCCAAGGCCTGCATCGCGTCGGCGCTGGACACATCCACCTGGCGCGCCAGCACCCGGCCGCCCTGGGGCGCGGCGATGGCCTCGATCTCGGCCCGGGCGCTGGCCAGGGCGTCGGCCTGCACATCGACCATCACCAGGTTCATGCCCTCACGCGCGGCGATGCGTGCGCACTCCAGGCCGAAACCCGACGCCGCGCCGGTCAGCACCGCCGTGCGGCCTTTGAAATCGCTCATGCCCTGGCCTCTTTGCGGATCTGGAAACCAAAACGCGGGAAGTGCACATGCAGGCTGCCGGCGCGTTCATCCTGGCGCTGGATCACCACCTCATCAGCCGTCAGGCCTACCAAGCTGCCGGCCACCGGGTCCTGGCCGTAGTCGATGGCGCCCACCGTGACGGCCTGGCCGGCCTCCAAGCCCAGGCCAGGCTGCACCTGGGTGGGCGCATGGCCGCTGGCGGCGGCGGCGATCAGCAGCGCCTCGGCGCTGGCCAGATCAGTGTGGCTGTGATGACCGATCGCCAGCACCCGGTCCAGCCAGGCCTGGACCTGCGGGTAGGCGTCCAGCAGCTGCGCCACCGGCGCGGCCTGGCGGATGAACCACAGCGGATGGGCGGCCGAGAAATCAGCCACACAGGGCGCCGCACCCAGCAGCCACGGCCCGCCCAGCACCAACTGGGCCTGCAGGGCTGCCAGGTGGGCGCGCAGTTGCACCGCCGCATCGGCGAGTGTCAAGCGGCGCATCGCGCCGGTCATGGCCGCCCGATCAGCGCCAAAGGCCTGCAGGGTCTCGGGCGCCTGCTGGCCCAGCACGGCAGCAGCACCCGCCGGCTGCATGGCCCAGGCCGCCGCCGCCCAGAACAACGTGAAGTCGGCCCACTGCGCCAGCGGGCCTGCCAGCGGCGCGCTGGCCGGGTAGAGCGTGGGCGCGGGCTGCAAGCGCTCCAGCACCCGGGCGATCAACGCGCTGTCGCAGTAGATGTCGGCGCCGATCTGCAAAAAGGGCGTCTTGCGGTAGCCGCCGGTCAAGGCGACCACATCCGGCTTGGGCATCACCGGCGGGATCAGCACCGAGCGCCAGGCCAGCTTTTTGTAGCCCAGCATCAGCCGCGCCTTCTCGGCAAACGGCGACATCCAGTAGTGGTGCAGGATCAGTTCAGGCATGGTTTTGAAGTCCTCAGCGTGGGTTGACGAAATCTGCGCCCGCGCCACGACGGCGGGCAGGTTTGACGGGGCCCTCTCAGGCGGGCCGCCACATCTCGATGTGCGGGATGGTGTCTTCGACATACACCTCGCCCACCACCGCAAAGCCATGGCGGCCATAGAAGCGCTGCAGATGGGCCTGGGCGCTGATGCGGTTGCCCTGGCCGGGCCAGGCGCTGGCGGCATGCTGCAGGCCGGTGGCCATCAACTGGTCGGCCAGGCCGCTGCCGCGCAGGGCCTTGTCCAGCACCACCCGGCCCATCGACGGCTCAGGGTATTTCAGGCCCGGGTCGACCAGCCGCAGGTAGGCGCGCAGCTCGCCGGCCTCGTCCCGGCCCAACAGGTGCCAGCTTTGCCGGTCCAGGCCGTCCGGGTCCAGGTAGGGCCCTTGCTCCAGGATGAAGATGCGCGCGCGCAGCGCCAGCATGTCGTAGACGCCCAGCGCGCTCAAGGCCGCCAGGCGCGACCAGGTCCAGTGCAGGGGGATGGGCTGGGCGGCCATGGCCCTTGCTCAGACCAGCTTGACCAGCTGCTTGCCGAAATTGCGGCCCTTGAGCAGGCCGAAAAAGGCCTCGGGCGCGGCGGCTATGCCCTGGGCCACGGTCTCGCGGTACTTGAGCTTGCCGGCAGCCACGCCGGCCGAAAGCTCAGCCAGCGCCTCGGGCCAGTCTTGCATGTGCTCGCTGACGATGAAGCCTTCGATCCTCATGCGGTTGGACAGGATCAATTGCGGCGTGGACAGCGGGATGGGCTCACCGTTGTAGCCGCTGATCATGCCGCACACGGCCACCCGGCAGAAGGCGTTGGCGCGCTGCATCACGGCCTCCAGGATCAGGCCGCCGACGTTCTCGAAATGGCCGTCAATGCCAGCGGGGCAGGCCTCTTTGAGGGCCGCGGACAGCGATTTCAGATCGGGGTGCTGCTTGTAATCGATGCAGGCATCGAAGCCAAGATCGTCGACCACATAGCGGCATTTGTCGGCACCGCCGGCAATGCCCACCGCCCGGGCGCCACGCGCCTTGGCCAGTTGGCCCACCATGCTGCCCACCGCGCCACTGGCGGCCGAGACCACCACCGTCTCACCGGCCTTGGGGTTGATGAGGCGCACCAGGCCATACCAGGCGGTGACCCCGGGCATGCCCACCGCGCCCAGGTAGGCCTGCAGCGGGATCTTGCTGGCGTCCACCTTCTGCAGCACCCCGCGCTGGCTGGCATCGACCACCCGGTACTGCTGCCAGCCGCCCATGCCCAACACCTTGTCGCCCACCGCAAAGTTGGGGTTGCGCGAGGCCAGCACCTCGCCCACCGTGCCGCCGCCCATCACCTCGTCCAGCGCCTGCGGTGCGGTGTAGCTCTTGGCGTCGTTCATGCGGCCGCGCATATACGGGTCCAGGCTCATGTAGTGGTGGCGCACCAGCACCTGGCCGTCCTGGAGTTCAGGCACCGCTGCCTCCACCTGTTTGAAGTTGGCGGCGGTGGGCTCACCGCTGGGGCGCGAGGCCAGCAGCCATTGTTGGTTGACGATATTGCTCATGTCGGGTCCTTCAAGGTTGAAAAATTGATGGGGCACGCAATGGCTGCTCACTGGCCAATCACGCTGCTGACCCCACCGTCGATCACCAGGGTCTGGCCGGTGATGTGCTTGCCGGCGGCCGACGCAAACAGCAGGGCCGCGCCTTTGAGGTCGTCGTCATCGCCCAGCCGGCGCAGCGGCGCCTTGGCGGCCATCGCCTCGGCGCCAAAGTGGGCCAACGTGGCCTGCGTCATCTTGCTGGGGAAGAAGCCCGGCGCGATGGCGTTGACATTGATGCCATGCTCGCCCCACTCGGCCGCCAGCGCGCGGGTGAAGTTGATCACCGCGCCCTTGCTGGTGTTGTAGGCAATCGTCTCCAGCCCGGGCGGGTTGCCGGCCAGGCCGGCGATCGACGCGATGTTGATGATGCGGCCCTGCCGGCGCGGGATCATGCTGAGCTTGGCAATGGCCTGGCTGAAGACGAACAGGCTGCGGATGTTCAAGTTCATCACCTTGTCCCAGGCCTCGACAGCCATGTCCTCGGCCGGCGCGCCCCAGGCCGCACCGGCGTTGTTGACCAGGATGTCCACCGGGCCGATGCGCTCCAGGGTCTCGCGGCAGACACGCTGGGCTTCTTCAGGCCGCGCTGCGTCGGCAGCAATCCAGCGCGCATCGATGCCACGCTGGCTCAAATGGGCCACCGCCTCTTCCAGATCAGCCGCCTTGCGCGAGCTGAGCATCACCTTGGCGCCGGCCTCGCCCAAGGCCTCGGCGATCTGCAGGCCCAGGCCGCGCGAGCCGCCGGTGACGAGCGCGGTGCGGCCGCTCAGGTCGAACAATTGCTGGATCGGGGTGCCCATGGCAAGCCTTTCAAAGGAAGGTTGGGGAGATGTCAGAACCAACTGTCCTGCATCTCGCGGCAGGTGGCATCGCGCTGTGCGACCACATTCAGCCAGGCATCGATGCGCGGCAGCTCGTAGTGGAAGAAGTAGCGGCAGGCCTGCAGCTTGCCCAGGGCAAAGCCTGGCGCCTGACCCTGGGCGGCCAGCGCGGCCCCGGCCACGTCCAGCCAGATCCAGGCCAGCACCACATGGCCGAAACCCTGCAGATAGGGCGTGGCATTGGCCAGGGCCTCTTCGGGATTGCCGGTGGACCAGGCCGACTGGGTAGCGGCATCCAGGCTTTGCCAGGCGGTGGCCAGCGCGGCGGCATGGTCGGCCAGGGCCGGCTGCTGCAGCGCCAGATCGACGCTGCGCTGCACCGTCGCGGCCAGCAGCTTGAGCCCGGCACCACCCTGCATCACCACCTTGCGGCCCAGCAGGTCGAGCGCCTGGATGCCGTGGGTGCCCTCGTGGATCATGTTCAGGCGGTTGTCGCGCCAGTACTGCTCCACCGGGAAATCGCGGGTATAGCCATAGCCGCCGTGGATCTGGATCGCCAGGCTGTTGGCCTCCAGACACCACTCGCTGGGCCAGCTCTTGGCAATCGGCGTCAGCAGCTCCAGCAGCAGGCCGGCATCAGTGGCGGCCGCCGGCTCGCCGGTGTGCAGCTCATCCACCAGCCGGGCGCAGTACAGGGCCAGCGCCAGCGCGCCTTCGGAGTAGGCCTTCTGCGCCAGCAGCATGCGCTTGATGTCGGCGTGTTCAATGATGGGGACCTGCGGGGCAGCGGCATCCTTGCCGGCCGCGCCGATGACGCGACCTTGGGGCCGCTGGCGGGCGTAGTCCAGCGAGGCCTCGTAGCCGGCCATGCCCAGCATCGTGGCGGCCATGCCGATGCCGATGCGGGCCTCGTTCATCATGTGGAACATGGCCCTCAAGCCTTCACCCGGCTG
>JANLZT010000018.1:0-5729 GCA_031366465.1 Betaproteobacteria bacterium
TAGACGATCAGCGCGTCTTGGCCACGGTCACGGAAGTACTCGCCCATGGTGCAGCCCGAATAGGCCGAGACGTATTGCATCGCGGCTGATTCAGACGCGGTGGCCGCCACCACGATGGTGTAGTCCATCGCGCCATTGGCTTCGAGCGCGCGCACCACGTTCTTGACCGACGAGGCCTTTTGCCCGATCGCAACGTAGACGCAGGTCATGTTCTGACCCTTCTGGTTGATGATCGCGTCGATGGCCACCGCCGTCTTGCCGGTCTGGCGGTCGCCGATGATCAACTCGCGCTGGCCGCGGCCCACCGGCACCATCGAGTCAATGGATTTCAAGCCCGTCTGCACCGGCTGGCTCACGCTCTGGCGCGCGATCACGCCCGGCGCCACCTTCTCGATCACGTCGGTCATCTTGGCGTTGATCGGGCCCTTGCCGTCGATCGGCGCGCCCAGTGCGTTGACGACGCGGCCAATCAACTCAGGGCCGACCGGCACTTCCAGAATGCGGCCGGTGCACTTGACGGTGTCACCCTCGGTGATGTGCTCGTACTCACCCAGAATCACGGCGCCGACCGAGTCGCGCTCCAGGTTCAGCGCCAGGCCATAGGTGGCTTGGCCACTGGCAGTGGGCGGGAACTCCAGCATCTCGCCGGCCATAGCGCCCGACAAACCGTGCACGCGCACGATGCCGTCGGTGACCGACACCACGGTGCCTTGGTTCTTGATGTCCGACGAGGCGCCCAAGCCCTCGATGCGGCTCTTGATGAGTTCAGAAATCTCAGCGGGATTCAATTGCATGGTGTTCTCCTTGGGCCATGGCGGGGTTGAGTTTGCAGAGACGCAAGCGTCAAGCCGTCAAAGCCAGCTTCATTTGTTGCAGGCGTGCCCGGACTGAGGTGTCGAGCACTTCGTCACCGACCACCACCCGGATGCCGCCGATCAGCTCGGGCTCCAGCGCCACGCTGGCGTCGAGCTTGCGGCCGAAGCGCTTTTCGAGCAGCGCGACGATGTCGCTCAAGGGCTCGGGCTCGATCGGGTAGGCGCTGTAGATCGTGGCCTGTGAGATACCCGACCCGGCATTGACCAGGGTCTGGAACTGCGCGGCCATGTCGGGCAGTGCGGCCAGGCGGCCGTTGTCGATGACGGTGCGCAGGAAGTTCTTGCAGGCCTCAGTGAGCGAGACCCCGGCCGCCGAGGTGAGCACCTCGAAAACCTGGTCATCGCTGACCTTGGGGTTGTCGGCAAACTGGCGCAACTGTGGGTCTGCGGCCACGGCGGCCAGCGCCTGCACCTGCGCCAGCAGCGACGGCAGGTCGCTGCTGCTGCGGGTGGCCTTGAACAGAGCCTCGGCGTAAGGCCTGGCGATGGTGGCGAGTTCAGCCATTGCAGCGCCCGGTCAAAGTTCGGTCTTCAAGCGGCCCAGCAACTCGGCGTGGACGCCGGCGTTGACTTCGCGCCTGAGGATCGCTTCGGCGCCCTTGACGGCCAGTGCGGCCACTTGCTCGCGCAACATCTCGCGAGCTTTGGCTGCCTCTTGCTCGGCCTCGGCCTTGGCGGCGGCGATGATCTTGGCGCCCTCGTCGCTGGCGCGAGTCTTGGCCTCTTCAATCATGCTCTGGGCCCGCCGCTCGGCGTCGGCCAGGCGTTGGGCGGCGTCAATGCGGGCCGAGGCCAATTGCTCATCGACACGCTTGTTGGCGTTGGACAATTCGGCCTTGGCCTTGTCGGCGGCCGACAGGCCGTCGCTGATCTTCTTGATGCGCTCATCCAGCGCAGCCGTGATCGGGGGCCAGATGTATTTCATCGTGACCCCGACCAAGATCAGGAACACGATCATCTGGATGATGAAGGTACTGGTGATGCTCACGTCGTTTGCCTCATGTCGAAAGTGACTGGGACCGCCACGCCGGCCCGTCAAACGGGCCCAGCATCGGCAGCTTCAAAACGCGCGTGAATTACTTCGGCAGCAAGGCCAATTGGGCCAGGAAGGGATTGGCGGTGGTGAACCACAGCGCGATACCGGTGCCGATGATGAACGAGGCGTCGATCAGACCGACCAGCAGGAACATCTTGGTTTGCAGCTCATTCATCAGCTCGGGTTGGCGCGCGGCCGCTTCGAGAAACTTGCTGCCCATGACGCCGATGCCGATACAAGCGCCCATGGCACCCAGACCAATGATGATGCCGGCAGCAACCGCGACGAGACCGATGAGTTCCATGATGACTCCAGTGTTTGAAAGTGAGTAAAGCGAAAGAGTACTTGACGTACGGAGAGAAAACAGTGAATGCGGGCTCAGTGCGTATCGTGGGCCTGGCCGATGTAGACGAGTGTCAACATCATGAACACGAAGGCCTGCAGCGTGATGATCAGGATGTGGAACAGCGCCCACACCGTACCGGCCGCGATATGCAGCGCGGCCAGCGCAAAGCCACCCAGCGACAGCGTGAAGGCGCCGCCCAGCAAGGCAATCAGCAGGAAGATCAGCTCGCCCGCATACATATTGCCAAACAGCCGCATGCCATGCGAGACCGTCTTGGCAACAAACTCGACCATTTGCATGGCGAAATTGAAGGGGTAGAGCAACCAGTGGTTGCCAAAGGGCGCCGCAAACAGCTCATGCACCCAGCCGCCAATGCCCTTGATCTTGACGTTGTAGACCAGGCAGGCAATCAGCACACCGACCGACAGGCCCATCGTCACCGACAGGTCGGCGGTGGGCACCACCCGCAGGTAAGCGTGGCTGACATCGTGGCCCGCAGCGCCATAGATCCAGCCCCAGACCATCGGCAGCAGATCGACCGGCAGCAGATCCATCGCATTGAGCAGGAAGATCCAGACAAACACGGTCAATGCCATCGGCGCCACCAGCTTGCGGCTGTGGGCGTTGTGGACGATGCCTTTGGCTTGCGACTCAACCATCTCGAACAGGATTTCGACCGCCGCCTGGAAGCGCCCAGGTACACCCGAGGTGGCGTGGCGCGCCGCGCGCCACAGCACAAAGCAGCCGATCACACCCAGCAAAATCGAGAAAAACACCGAGTCGTAATTGACCACCGAGAAGTCGACCAGGCTCTTGGGCTTGCCGGTGCCCAGGTGGGTCAGGTGGTGGACGATGTACTCGCCAGCGGTGGGCGCGTGAGCTTCTGCTGCCATCTTGTGGTGTCTCGTTCTAACTTGTTTGTGTGCGCCCGCGCCACAACAGCGCCAGCCAATAAACCTGGATGCAAGCCACCATGGCGACCAGCAAGGCCGGCCAGCTCAGGGGCTGCACGATCCTCGGCGCCAATAACAACATGGCCACCGAAAACCCAATTTTGACCAACTCCCACGACAAGAAGCTGACAGCGCTGCTTGTCGACGACATACCCGGGGGCCGACCGGTGGTGCCGCGCGCCAACAAGGCACCCGGTACCACCGCTGTGGCCGCGCCATACAGCATCGACCACATCACCACCGTTTGCCCGGTGAGCAACCACCCGATCAGGGCAGCCACCACGCCCAGCACCGCTTGCACCGCAATCACCTGCCAGGGCGATACCGACGGCATGCGGGCCTTCAAGGCCGCTACATCTTCTTGACTCAAGCGTTTGAAGTCTTGCCCGCCCCCGTCTTGATCGTTTTCATCCCAACTTGACGACGAACCGGTGGATCGCACTGGCCGCTCTGGTGTTAGGGTCATGGACGCTGGCTGATCAGCCCGGTTGCGGCAAACCGTAGAAGTATACGTGGAACCCCCTTGATTTCGGGCCTTGCAACTTCAGCCTGTATCTTGGTGACAAGCCGCATGCGGCTTACAACGCACCAGGTTGGTGGGCAGGCCGGGCACATCCACCTTCAATTGCAGCACGCAGCCGGCCAGCGGCTGGGCGGCCAGTTCATCGGGCGGGCGGTTGTCGCGTGCGGTGGTGATGTAGAGCGTCATCAGGTCGGGCCCGCCGAAGCACGGCATCGTCGGGCAGCGCACCGGCAAGGGCAGCTCGGCCATGACGCTGCCGTCGGGCGCCAGGCGCAGCAGGCGCTGGCCCTCGAACATCGCCACCCAATACCCACCTTCAGCGTCCATCGCCGCGCCGTCGGGCCGGCCGCCGTAACTGGCCAGGGGCTGGCCGTCCGCGCGCGGCGCAAACTGGGCCAACACCCGGCGGCCCGACAGGCGGCCATCGGCGGGGTCGAGCTCGAAGGCAAACACCACATGGGCCTTGGTGTCGGCCCACAGCAGGCGGCGGCCGTCCGGGCTGAAGGCCAGGCCGTTGCTGACGGTGATGCCATCGGCAACCCGCGACAACTGGCCGGCGTCCAGCCGGTAAAGCGCCGCATCAGGCTGGCGCGCGTCGTCGATGGTGCCCACCCAGAAGCGGCCTTGGGCGTCGGCCTTGCCATCGTTGAAGCGCTGCCGGGCCGGGTCATAGGGCGGGTCGGCGAGATGTTGACGCTGGCCGCTGCGGGTGTCGAAGCGCCACAGGCCGTCGCGCATCGCCAGCAATAGGCCGCCACCCAACAGCGCCGCGCAGCAGCCCGGCTCGGCGTCCAGTGGCCACTCGGTGTGCTTGCCGATGGCCGGATGCCAGCGGTGCAGGGCCCGGCCGGGGATGTCAACCCAGTACAAGGCCTGCTCGTCGGGATGCCAAAGCGGTGACTCCCCCAGCAATGAGGGCGGCACGGGCAGGGCGGTGATGGGGGACATCGGTGATCGATCCGTGGGGGCGTGGTGGGGACTGGCGCTCAAGCCAAGGCGATGTCCAGGCGCAGCCAGGCGTCGATCGCCTCGCCCGGGGCCAGCGCACGCACGCCCAGCGCTGCTGGATCGGCCATGTTGAGCGCGTTGTTGACATGGCTGACCGGCTCGACACAGAAAAACGGCTTGTCGGACGGCGTGAAGACCACGAGGTAGGGCAAGGAGGACGTGAGTTTGAGCGACAGGGCCTCGTCATCGATGCGGGCCGCCCCGGCCCAGCCATCCAAGCAGTGGTCCAGGCCCAGCGCGGCCACCTCGGCATCGATGCCGGCATGCGGCAGCCGGGTGGTGGGCAGCTCGGTGGCGGTATCACTGTCCCAGCGCCCGCCCAGCGCAATCTGCAGATGGCTGTGCGCTCGCTTGACGAAATAGGGGTGCCAGCCCAGCCCGGCTGGCTGGTTGCGGCTGTCGGTGTTGCGCAGGCTCAGCCCGAGCAGCAGGTGGTCGCCTGCCAGCAGCACCCGCTGCTGCAAGTTGAAGGCAAACGGCCAGTCGGCATCGGTGCTGTGCTGGTACTCAAGGACGGCTTCGCTGCCGGTGGCCGACAGCAGCCGCCAGCCATGAGCCCAGGCCACGCCATGCATCGAATGCAGCGCGCTGCGGGGGTGGTTCAGCGCGGTGCGGTAGTGCTGGCCCTGCCACTGAAATTGCCGGTGCCCGAGCCGGTTGCTGTAGGGCGCCAGCGCAAAACAAGCCGACGGCCAGGCCGTGTCGAGGCGGGCCGGATCGTTGCTGGCCAGCACCGGCAGGTCACCGCACCACAGCCCGGCGATGCAGGCGCCCAGGTCGGGCCGCAGCGCCAGGCGCAGGGCACCGGCGCGCAGTTCGACAACGCGCGGCTCATCAATGCGCTCAGAACCGCTCACCCCAGCTCGACCTTCAGGTAATGGGCGCCGGGAATGGGGTTGAAGTAGTAGGGCGGCACCTCGGCAAAGCCCAGCGATTCATACAGGCCGCGTGCGGCCTCCATGTCGTCGAGGGTGTCGAGCAGCATCAC
>JANLZT010000062.1:0-1648 GCA_031366465.1 Betaproteobacteria bacterium
GGCCGCACATAGGCCGGCACGAAGCCGGGGAAATCAAAGGCGTTCTTGACCCCGGCATCCAGCGCCACCTGGCGGATGTTGTTGCCGTAGTCCACCGTGGGCACGCCCATCGCCTGGAAATCCAGCATCGCTTGCACATGCACCGCGCAGCTTTGCGCCGCTGCGGCGCGCAGGCCGGCGTGCGTTGCCGGGTCGGCCTGCGCGCTGCGCCAGGCGTCCACCGTCCAGCCGCTGGGCAGGTAGCCGTTGACCAGGTCGTGGGCCGAGGTCTGGTCGGTCACCAGGTCGGGGCGCGGGCCGCCTTGCCGGGCCCGCCGCACCAGCTCGGGCAGCAGGTCGGCCGCATTGCCCAGCAAGCCGATCGACACCGCCCTTTTTTCGGCGGTGTACTTGGCGATGCGGGCCAGCGCATCGTCCAGATCGCTGGCCTGCTCATCCAGGTAGCGGCTGCGCAGGCGGAAGTCGATGCGGCTTTGCTGGCATTCGATGGTGAGAGAAGACGCCCCGGCAAAGGTCGCGGCCAGCGGCTGCGCGCCGCCCATGCCGCCCAGCCCGGCGGTCAAGAACCAACGCCCGGCCAGATCGCCGCCGTAGTGCTGCCGGCCGGCCTCCACGAAGGTCTCATAAGTGCCCTGCACGATGCCCTGGCTGCCGATGTAGATCCAGCTGCCCGCCGTCATCTGGCCGAACATCATCAGGCCCTTGCGGTCCAGCTCGTCAAAGTGCTCCCAGGTAGCCCATTTGGGCACCAGATTGCTGTTGGCGATCAGCACCCGGGGCGCATCCGCATGGGTGCGGAACACCCCCACCGGCTTGCCCGACTGGATCAGCAGGGTCTCGTCATCGCCCAGCACGCGCAGGCTGGCCAGGATGGCCTCAAAACAATCCCAGTTGCGGGCGGCCTTGCCGATGCCGCCGTAAACCACCAGCGCATCCGGGTTCTCGGCCACCTCGGGGTCGAGGTTGTTCTGCAGCATGCGCCAGGCGGCCTCGGTCAGCCAACTGCGGCAGGTGAGGCTGCTGCCGCGCGGCGCGCGCACCGGGTGCGGCTGGGCGCTTTGATGGAGTGTGGACAGGTCGGTCATCGGGCACCTCGGGTGAAGCTTGCGAGCAGCGTGAGCAGCAGAATGGGGCGAATCCTACTTGTCTAGACAAGCCGGCGCCAGTAGCATCGGTCCATGGTTTCTACTGAACCCAAGCCGGCCGCCAAACCCGTGGCGCCGCCCCGGCCGGTGCTGGCGCCCTATGCCCGGGTCAAGCAATTCCTGAAGGACGGCCTGGCCGCCGGTCAATGGGCGCCGGGCGCGCTGATGCCGTCCGAGGCCGCGCTGGTGGCCCAGTTCGGCGTCAGCCGCATGACGGTGAACCGCGCGCTGCGTGAGCTGCAAGCTGACGGCCTGGTGCAGCGCAGCCAGGGCCTGGGCACCTTTGCGGCGCAACTCGACAAGGTTTCGTCCACCCTGACCCTCCGCGATCTGCATGCCGAGATCGAATCGCGCGGCCACCAGCACCGCGCGGAGGTGCACCTGCAGCGCAGCGAGCCGGCCCCGGCCGCGCTGGCTACGGCCCTGGGCCTGGCCAGCGGCGCCCAGGTCTTCCACACCCTGATCGTGCATTTCGAGAACGGCGTGCCGCTGCAGTGTGAGGA
>JANLZT010000113.1:0-5536 GCA_031366465.1 Betaproteobacteria bacterium
CAGCCGACAAAGCCGCCGCCGTGCAGGTAGAGCAAGGTGGTCGTGGGGCTGATCGGGTTGGTCGGTTTGTTGGACGCAGGCGCCTCGGCCTGCACCCACTCGCCGGCCACTCCGCCCACGCTGGCCGGGCTGTAGCGCACGCCGCGCGCTGCCGGCAGGGCCTGGGCAAAAGCCCGCCGCACGGCGGCAATGTCCTGCATATTGGCCAGCGCCGGCCTGACCCGGCGGCGCACCAACCACGCGGCCCCATGGGCCCTCCAGCTTGCTTGCATGTCTTGGGGGTCCTCGGGGAAATCAGATCAATTTGCCGGCACGGCGGGCGGGGCAGGATGGCTGATGGCGCGGCGGGGGCGCGTCGGATGCGCGGGCGCTTGCCTTTGGGTCATGCTGCGGCGGTCCACGGGTTGACCAGTGCGACGCCACAGCCTTCGAAGTCGGCCAGATTCCTGGTCGCCAGGCTGGCGCCATGGGTGACGGCAATGGCGGCGATCTGCGCATCGAACTGCGAGATCGGGCGCCCAGCGCTGCGCCGCGTGCTGACGATGTCGGCATAGGCCGGCACCGCCGCGCTGTCGAAGGGCAGGCTGCGGCCCGCAAAATCCTGGTCGAACATGGCCAGGATCGCGGCCTCAAGCGCGGCGCGGCGCTTTCCGGCTGGCACCAGGCGTGCACCCAACAGCATCTCCGCCTGCGTCACGGCACTGACGAACAAGGTCTGGGCGGGCTGCCCGGCGAACCAGGCCAGCACCGCAGGCGCGGGCGCAGCGCGCAACAGTTCGGACAGCACATTGGTATCGAGCAGGGTGCTCATTGGCGCCGCTGGGTGTTTCGCAATGCGGTGTGCGCCTGCGGGCGGCAGCCCATCAGCGCCGTCTCGCGGTGGCTGCGGCCCTGGGCTCGGGCAAAGGCGTGGGCGTGGGCGTGGCCGCGCCGGCCATCGGCTCATCCAGGGCCGGTGTCGGGCGGACCGGCTCACGCGCGTCGATCTGCAGCCGGACATCGCCCAGCCCGGCAAACCTGGCGCGAATCTGGGCGCCAAGATCCTGCGCGGGCAGCAAGGGCTCTTGAAGTGCGGCGCGCAGGATCTGGCGCGCTTCTTCCTCCATGGATCGGTTGCGCGCAGCGGCGCGCAGGCGCAATCGGCTTTTCAGCGGATCGTCCAGGTTGCGGATGGTCAGGGTGGCCATGGCGGTGTGCTCCAGAGGCGTGAGTTTAAGCATTGCTGTCAGTGACAGCAATGCTTTCAATGGCTTGAAGCCCCCTCAATCCACCCCAGCCGCCCCAAACCGCCGCTTCAAATCCGCCAGCGAGCGCCCCGGCTCGTCGCGAAAACGCTCGTCCAGCAGCACCATCTCGTCGATGCGGTCGACCCGGAAGCTGCGAAAGTCCTGCCGCGATTCGCACCAGGCCGCCAGCGTCCAGACCTGGCCCCAAAAAAAGCAGCCCAGCGGGCGCACGGTGCGCTGGCTGGTGGCGTCCTTCAAGTCGCGGTAGTGGATGTGCAGCTTGTGCCGGCCCTCGGTGGCCTGGCGCAGCGGTGCCAGCCGGGCCAGGCTGGGCTCGCCCAGCCCCATCGGCGGGGCGAAGACCGCCAGGCTCTCGGCGGCGGCGCGGGTGGCGGGGGGCAGCACCGCCAGGATCTTGCTTAGCGCGTCCTCGGCGGCGCGCGCCAGGCCGCCGTCCAGCCGCGGCTGGGCCATCCGGATCGCCGCCACCAGGGCCTGGGCCTCGGCGATGCTGAACATCAGCGGCGGCAGATCAAAGCCGGCCCGCATGCGGTAGCCCACACCGGCCTCACCCTCGATGGGCACACCCTGGTGCTGCAAATCGGCCACATCGCGGTAGACGGTGCGCAGCGACACCTGCAGCCGGTCAGCCAGCAGCTTGGCCTTGGTGAGGCGCCGGCCCCGGATGAGCTGGACGAGCTGGAACAGGCGGTCGGCACGGCGCATCGGCGGGTCAGAGCGTGAGAGTTTTTCGAGCGTGACCGAGCAGCGCGCCAAAAGGTGTCCGATCTGGGGCCAGGCGGCCAGACGGCGGCCTACTGCTGGGCATGCAGGCCGATGCGGTTGCCCTCCACATCCAGCACATGCACAAAGCTGCCCATGCCGTCGGGCAGGTCCACCCGGGGCTTTACCAGTTGGGCGCCAGCGGCCAGCGCGCGGGCCAGCGCGGCGTCCAGGCTGGGGTTGACGTTGAGGTAGACCAGCGTGCCGTTGCCCGACGGCGCCGGGATGTGGTCGCCAGCGATCAAGGCGCCACCCACCGCCGGCTCGGTGTAGGGCAGCACCGCCAGGGTCTGCGGGCCCATGGCCTCGCGCCGCAGCGGGGCGCCCAGCAGGGCCTCGTAGAAGGCCTGGGCGCGGTCGATGTTGGCCACCGGGATCTCGAACCAGTTGATGGCCGGGTGCAGGATGGCGGCGGGGGTGGGGATGTTGGGGCTGCTCATGACGAGGTTCCTTGAAGGGGCTTGTACAAGCCCTGCATGTTGCGACAGGGCTGCTGACAACGGCATGTCAGCAGCCTGGCTTGATCGGCGATGATGCCGGCCATGCTGCTTGCCCCCGCTCCGTCCCAGGCCCTGCCCCTGCATGCAAACGGCCTGGCGCGCCGCCGCCTTTGGCTGCAACAGGCGGCCGGCGTCGGCGCTGCCTGGCTGCTGCCCGCGCTCGTCAATGTGGCCGGGGCGGCCACGCTGCCCAGCCCGCTGGCCCCGATCAGCCTCAAACCGCTGGCCTTGCGCCAGCGCCGGCTGGCCAATGGCCTGCAGGTGGTCAGCCTGCCCAGCCCCGGCGGCGCCACCGTCAGCGTGCAGGTCTGGTACCGGGTGGGCGGCAAGGACGACCCGCCGGGCCGCTCGGGCTTTGCGCATCTGTTTGAGCACCTGATGTTCAAGCGCACCCGCTACATGGCGCCCGAGATGTTCGATCGCCTGACCGAGGATGTGGGCGGCCAGAACAATGCCTTCACCGCCGAGGACATGACCGCCTACCAGAGCGAGGTGCCGTCCAACCACCTGGAGCGATTGCTGTGGGCCGAGGCCGAGCGCCTGGCGCATCTGCAGGTGGACCAGGCCAGCTTCGAGAGCGAGCGCAAGGTGGTGATCGAAGAGCTGCGCGAGCGCGTGCTGGCCGACCCCTATGGCCGGCTGTTCAATGCGCTGCCCCAGCATGCCTTTGAGCGCCACCCCTACCGGCGCCCGGTGATCGGCAGCGAGGCCGATCTCAACGCCGCCACGCTGGACGACGTGCGCCGCTTCCACAGCACCTACTACCGGCCCGACAACGCGCTGCTGATCGTGGTGGGGGATTTCGACCCGGCCCAGCTCGACGGCTGGGTCGACAGCTACTTTGGCCGGCTGCTGACGCCGCCCGAGGCCATCCCGCGGGTCAACATTGCCGAGCCCGCGCGCCAGCACGACGCCCGGGTGCTGATCACCGCCCCGAACGTGCCGCTGCCGGCGCTGGCACTGGTCTGGAAGGGCCCGCCGGCCCACCACCCCGATGCCCCGGCGCTGGCGGTGGCGTCGGCGCTGCTGTCGGCGGGTGAATCCTCGCGCCTCAACGAGGCCCTGGTCTACCAGGCCCAGTCGGCCCAGGCGGTCGGTTTTGCCAATGAGCTGCATGCCGATGCCGGCTTGCTGGCGGCCTACGCGGTGGCCGCCAGCGGCCAGCCGCTGCGCCGGCTGGAGGCGGCGCTGCTGGCCCAGATCAAGGCCCTGGCCACCGGCCCCATCGCGCGGGCCGAGCTCGACAAGGTGCGCACCCAGTTGCTCACCGGCGCCCTGCTGTCGCGCCAGACCCCGCAAGGCCTGGCCGGTGCCATCGGCCGGGCGGTGCTGCTAGAGGGCGATGCGCGCGAGGCCGACCGCCGCATCGGCCGGCTGCAGGCGGTGCAGGCCGCCGATGTGCAGCGCGTGCTGCAGCGGCATGTGCTGCGGGCCCGCCGCGTGACGCTCGACTACCAGCAGGCCCCGGCATGACGCGGCGCCCGGGTTTTGATCCCCAGGCCGCGCCCGCGCAGCAGCACAAGGTGCTGCCTGAGCTGCATCGCCGCGCGCTGCTGGCGCTGGCCGGCGCGGGCCCCGCCGGCCTGTGGCTGGCCAGCGCCAACCCGGCCCAGGCCGCCACCCCGGGCCTGGATGAGCCGCCACCGCCGCAGGCCCAGCGCCCGCTGCTGCTGCCCGACATCGACAGCTTCAAGCTGCCCAATGGCCTGCAGGTGGTGGTGGTGCAGCGAACAGCGCTGCCGGTGGTCAGCCTGCACCTGCTGGTGCAGGCCGGGCCCGAGACCGACCCGCCCGGCCGTCCCGGGGTGGCCGAGATGACCAGCGCGCTGTGGTCCAAGGGCGCGCGGCGGGCCGGCAAGGCGGTGCCCGCGGCCACGCTGGCGCGCCAGGCCGAGGCCCTGGGCAGTGGCCTGGACAGCGCCAGCGGCTGGGGCGCCAGCAGCCTGGCCATGACCGTGACCCGACCACACCTGGCCCCCGCCTTGTCGCTGATGGCCGATGTGCTGCGCCAGCCCCTGCTGGCCGACGACGAGCTGGAGCGCGCCCGCGCTCAGGCCCTGGACGGCCTGCGCGTGACCCTGGGCAGCCCGGCCGAAGTGGCCGCCCTGGTGCTGCGCCGGGCCTATTGGGGCGATGTGCCGCACGGCCGGGTGGCCCCGCCTGCGGCCCTGCAGCGGCTGCGCCGCGACGACCTGCTGGCCTTCCAGGCCCGCTGGGTGCGGCCCGACCTGGCCGCGCTGGTGCTGGTGGGCGACGTGGACGCCGCCCAGGCCCGCGCGCTGGCCGACCGCTGGCTGGGCGATTGGGCCGCGCCTGCGGTGGCAGCACCTGCGGCCGTGGCCGCTGCGCCGCAACCGTTCGCCAGCCCGCTGGTGCTGGTGGACATGCCCGGCAGCGGCCAGAGCAGCGTGGCAGTGGCCGCGCCCTACATCGCCAGCAAGCTGGCCGACCGCAGCGAGCGCTTTGCCGGCCTGGTGGCACAGGCGGTGCTGGGCGGTGGCTACTCGGCCCGCCTGAACCAGGAGGTGCGCATTCAGCGCGGCCTGAGCTACGGCGCCAGCGGCGGCGTCGAGAGCTTTGCGGCCGGCGGCATGTTCAGCGCCCGCGCACAGACCGCGCACGCCACCGCCGGCGAGGTCTTGCAATTGCTGCGCCACGAGATCACCCGCCTGGCCGACGCGCCCCCCTCTGCTGCCGAGCTGGCCGCCCGCCAGGCCAGCCTGGTGGGCAGTTTTGCGCGCCGGCTGGAGACCACCGCCGGCCTGGCCGCGCTGCTGGCCGGCCAATGGGCCCAGGGCCGCCCGCTGGCCGATCTGCAAAGCTATGTGCCGGGTGTGCTGGCGGTGACGCCGGCCCAGGTGCAGGCCTTTGCCAAGGCTTGGTGGCCGGCCGCAGCCCTGCGCGCGGTGGTGGTGGGCGATCTGGCCGCCGCCGAGCCCGGCCTGGTGGCGCAAGACCCGGCCGCGCTGCGCCTGAGCATGGCCACGCTGGATCTCGAATCCAGCAGCCTGCGTCTGCCTTGAGCCC
>JANLZT010000119.1:0-5444 GCA_031366465.1 Betaproteobacteria bacterium
GCCGCCACCGTTGAGGCCACGGGCAAGGCATCGGCCCGCCAGCGCAGCATGCCGCCCGCCAGGTTGGCCACCTGCGGGAAGCCCGCCTTCTGCAACAGCACCACCGCCTGGGCCGAGCGGGCGCCCGACCGGCAGACCGTGACCACCGGGCGGCCGCGGTCGATCTCGCCAGCGCGCTGCAGCAGTTCGGACAAAGGGATCAGGCGGGCCCCGGCAATGTGGCCCAGCGTGTCCGAGAACTCGGCCGGCTCGCGCACGTCGATGATCTGGATCTCACCGCCCTGCCCGCCCGCGGTGCGCTCTTCCAGCACCGCCGGGGCAATCTCCCACAGCCCGCTGAAGGTGAAGGTCAGCGGCGCCCAGTCGGGCTCGGGCGGCATGGCAGCGTTGCCGTCGGGCCGCCCGCAACGCAGGTTGGCCGGCACCGCGATGTCCATCAGCTTGGGGTGCGGCAGGCCGAGGTTGTTCATGTAGCCCGCAAAGTCAGCCACATCCACATCGCCCCCCAGCCGCGGGTTGAAGCGCTGCTCTTCTCCCACACTGGTGACCGTCAGGCCGCGGTAGTCATGCGCCGGGTACAACAGGCAAGCGGCCGGCAGCGACAGGATCTGTGCCCGCACCGACTGGTAAAGCTGGGTCGGGCTGCCCTGCTGAAAATCGGTGCGGCCACAGCCGCGGATCAACAACGCGTCGCCGGTGAAGGCCATGCCGTGGTCGTCGAGCACATAGCTGAGGCAGCCGCGGGTGTGGCCCGGCGTGGCACGCACTTCCAGAGACCGGGCGCCGAAGCTCACGCGGTCGCCATGCCTGAGCAGCCGATCGGCATCGGCGGCGCCTGAATCCTCTGACAGCAAGATCTGGCTGCCGCAGCGCTGCTTGAACAGCCATGCCGCCGTCACATGGTCAGCATGCACATGGGTGTCGAGCGTTGCCACCAGGCACAGGCCCAGCTCGCGCAGCAAGGCCCCGTCACGGCCAACGTTGTCGTAGACCGGGTCGATCAGCACCGCCTGGCCGCTGTCGGCGTCTCCCAGCAGGTAGGTGTAGGTGGACGAAGCCGCGTCAAAGAGCTGGCGAAAAATCAGCATGGTGTGGATCTCCAGAGGGGCATCTGCGCGTGTGGCCCGGGGCCGCTCATCACCGCGCCAGAAACTTGTCATGCAAGACCATGCCCGCCAGCATGGCCACCACGAACACGCCGGCGGCCCCCATGCCGCTGCCCAGCGCCACCAGTGCCGGCCCGGGACAGAAGCCGGCGATGCCCCAGCCCGTGCCAAACAGCAACCCGCCCAGCACCAGGCGGGCGTCGATGCTGCGGTTGCTGGGGATCTCCATCGGCGACCCCGACCACGACCGTTGGCGCTTGGCGGCGCGCGCAAACACCATCACACCCAGCGCAATCGCGCCACCCATCACCAGCGCCAGACTGGGGTCCCAGGCCCCCGCCAGGTCCAGGAAAGCCTTGACCTTGAGGGGGTCGGTCATGCCGGCCAGGATCAGGCCGATGCCAAACACCAGGCCGCTCAACAGCGCGAAAAAATGGCTCATCAATGGCCTCAGATCACATGCCGCAGCACCAACACCGTGACGAAGCCCGCGCCCATGAAGGCCAGCACATTGACCAGCGAGCGCAGTGACAAGCGACTCAGGCCGCAGACACCGTGGCCGCTGGTGCAGCCATTGCCCATGCGCACGCCCACCCCCACCAGCAGGCCGGCCACAACCAGCCCTGCCAGGCCCACATCGACAGCCATTGCAGGCAGCGGCGCCACCAGGCGCCAGCCCCATGGCGCCAGCAGCAGCCCCAGCAGGAAGCACAAGCGGCTGGCCTGCAGCCGCAGGCTGTTGCCGGCCAGCAAGGCCTGCAGCGGGCTGCCCAGGATGCCGGCGATGCCGGCGATGCGGCCGTTGCCGAACAAGTACAGCGCCGTGGCCAGGCCGATGACCAAACCACCCGCCAGCGATGCCCATGGCGTGAAGTGGGCCCAGGCGATGTTCATGAAGTGTCCTTGCTCAGTGTTGCGGCGCGCTGGCCCGGCGCGCGCTCAGGCTTGGCCACCGGTGTTGCCGGCTGGGGCTCGCAGAACAGGCGGTACAGCGTCTGCAGCACCGCCAGCGCGGCCGGCGAGGCAATCCGGTAGACCACCCGCTTGCCCTCGCGCCGGGTGGCGACCAGGCGCTCACCCCGCAGCACGCCCAACTGTTGCGACAGCGACGGCTGGCCCATGCCGACCAAGGCGCCCAGCTCACTGACGCTGCGCTCAAGGTCCACCAAATGGCACAGCAGCATCAGCCGGTCGGGATGGGCCAGCGCCTTCAGCAGCGCGGCGGCTTCGGCAGCGTTGGCTTGCAGGTCGAGCGGCGGCAAGGGCCTGGATGCCGTTGGCTCGTCAAAGTCTGGATCGCCCGGCATCGGCGCTTCGAGGGACAAGGGGGTGTTTTGCATCGTCGCAAAATCATACAACACTATCAAAAAATGTATTTTGATGGGATACCGCCCATGGCCCGGCGCAGCACGCGGGCCCGGCGATTACCCTCTACCCATGAAGGAGCCCAAGATGATGAACCGCCGAGATCTGCTCGCCCACGCCGCCAAACTGGCAGCATTGCTGGCCAGCGCCGGCCTGTTGCCCCAGATGGCCCAGGCGGCCTACAACGCCGCAGCCTTTGAAGTGAAGACGATGGCCGAACTGACCAGGCTGCTGGGCGGCAACGCGCCCACCGAGAGCAAGGACGTCACCGTGACCGGCCCCGACATCGCCGAGAACGGTGCCGTGGTGCCCATCGGCGTGGCCACCACCCTGCCGGGCGTCAAGCGGCTGCTGGTGCTGGTCGAGAAGAACCCGAGCGTGCTGTCGGCGATGTTCTACGTCAGTGACAGCGTCGAGGCCAATTTCTCGACCCGGGTGAAGATGGGCCAATCGTCCAACGTCTATGCCGTGGCGATGATGGGCGACGGCAAGATGCTGTTTGCGCAGAAGGAAGTCAAGGTCACCTTGGGCGGCTGCGGCGGGTAAGGCCCCGGCAAACCGCAGACCCGACCCGCCTTTGAAACTCCAGGAGAAAGACCATGGCAGACCCGATGCGCATCCGCGCCCAAATGGCCGGCGACAAGGCCACCGTCCGCGTCCTGATGAACCACGAAATGGAAACCGGCTTGCGCAAGGACGCCGCCGGCAAGGCCATCCCGGCCTGGTACATCCAGGAGGTCACGGCCACCCTGAATGGCAAACCCGTGCTCACCGCCGAATGGGGGCCTTCGGTCTCGAAGAACCCTTTCCTGCAGTTCAACGTCAAGGGCGCCAAAACTGGCGACAAGGTGGCGGTGACCTGGCTTGACAACAAAGGCGAGACGCGCAGCGACGAAGCCAGCGTGACCTGAGGCGCAGCCGCGCGCGCACCGTGCTGCCAGTGGTCAACCAGAAAGTGGCGCCATGAAACCAATCCCCCTGATCGCCGCGACCCTGGCGCTGGCCGTTGGCGCCAGCACCCTGGCACAACCGACATCCACTGCAGAAGGCATTGCGGCCTACCGCAAGATGCTGGAGGACGACAACCCCGCCGAGCTTTTTGAAGCCAAGGGGAAAGTGCTGTGGACGACGCCGCGCGGGCCGAAAGCGGCGTCGCTGCAAAGCTGTGATCTGGGCCTGGGCCCCGGCGTGGTCAAAGGCGCCTGGGTGCAGATGCCGCGCTACTTTGCCGACACCGGCCGGGTGCAGGATCTGGAATCGCGCTTGCTGACCTGCATGCAGACCCTGCAGGGCTTCAATGCCGCCGAGATTGCCAGCACCGGTTTCGACAAGGGCGAGCAGGCCACGTTGGCGGCGCTGGCGGCCTGGATATCGGCCGAATCCAAGGGCCAGAAGATGGCGCTGCCCCAAAGCCATGCCGAAGAGAAGCGCTTCTACGAGCTGGGCAAGCGCGCATTCTTCTTCCGCGGCGGGCCGATGGATTTCTCTTGCGCCAGTTGCCACGGCGAAGACGGCAAGCGCATCCGCCTGCAGGACTTGCCCAACCTCACCAAGAACCCGGGCGACGGCAACGGCTTTGCGGCCTGGCCCGCCTACCGGGTTTCCAACGGCGAGCTGTGGAGCCTGCAACGGCGGCTCAACGATTGCTTCCGCCAACAGCGTTTCCCCTATCCCGGCTTTGCGTCGGACGTGACGGTGGCGCTGGGCGTTTACATGGGCGTCAATGCCAAGGGCGCCGAGGCCATCGCGCCGGCCTTGAAGCGCTGATCCAGAAAGGCCTTCACCGTGCATCGCAAACATCTCTGCGCCTGGGCTGCCTCGGCAATCGCCGCCACTGCCGTCTTGGCTGTCGGCTGCGCGACCGCACCGACATCGGCAGACCTCGACCAGCAGGCCCTGGCCATGATCAAGGCCTCGTTCCGCGAGCAAGGCATTGCCAAGATGGACCGGCTGACGCAAGACCCCGGCCAGCAGGCCTGCTCGGGGCCTGACGCGCCCCCCGAGGCCGTGAGCAAGCAGATCGAGGCTGACGCCCTGGCAACCCTGCGTTGGCCGCAGGACGGGCAATACATCGGCAATTGGCGCACCGGCGAGGCGCTGGCCCAGAGCGGGCGTGGCATGACCTGGACCGACAGCAGCACCGCGCCCAGTGCCAACGGTGCCCAGTGCTACAACTGCCACCAGATCGACAAGCGGGAGCTGTCCTTCGGCACCATCGGCCCCAGCCTGTGGCACTACGGCAAGCTGCGCGGCGTGACGGATGTGGCCGATCCGGCGTCCGCCGCCATCGTGCAATACACCTGGGCCAAGCTGTGGAACAGCAAGGCCTATGCGGCCTGCTCCAACATGCCGCGCTTCGGCCACGCCAGGCTGCTCGACGAGGCGCAGATTCGCGACCTGATGGCCCTGCTGCTCGACCCCAAGTCGCCCGTCAACCAGTAGGCCCTCGCTTGCGGCCCGTGACGTGCGGGCCTTTGTTCACGCCCGAGTTCCTTGATTGCGGACCCATGAATCTCTCCAAGCGGGATTTCCTCCAGGTGATGGCCTCGGCCTCGGCCGCCGGCATGGCCCTGGGCGCCTACGCCGATGCCGATGCCGCCACCGCCGAGCAAGGCCTGTACGACCTGGCCCCTTTCGGCAATGTGAGCCTGCTGCACATGACCGATTGCCATGCCCAGCTCAAGCCCAGCTACTTTCGCGAACCCAGCGTCAACCTCGGTCTGGGGACGATGCAGGGCCAGCTGCCTCACCTGGTGGGCCAGCATCTGCTCAGGGCCGCCGGCATTCGCCCAGGCACGGCGATGGCCCATGCCTTCACCTACCTTGACTTCGACACGGCCGCGCGGCGTTACGGCAAGGTGGGCGGCTTTGCGCACCTGGCCACGCTGGTCAAGCGCCTGAAGGCCAGCCGGCCCGGTGCGTTGCTGCTGGACGGCGGCGACACCTGGCAGGGCTCGGCCACGTCCTTGTGGA
>JANLZT010000198.1:0-3836 GCA_031366465.1 Betaproteobacteria bacterium
GCCGCTGCCGGGCGTCCTGGGGTCGTAGCTGTAGTTGGGATAGCCACTGAAGCCCAGGTAGTAGGTGCCCGAGCTTGGCACCGTCCAGGTCAGTGGGGTGTCATAGGCCTGCGCCAGGCTGCGGCCGGCGTAGTCAAACACCTGCAGGAAGCCGTCAAAAGTGCCGTTGGGTGTGGTGCAGCGCAGCACCTCCCCGGCTTGCAACTCTGTGCGAAACATATCGACGTCGCGGTCACCGTAGGCACCGTCACCGATGGTGATCGGCAGCGTGACCGACCCGCCACGCGGCAGCACAAGCCGCACCGCCTTGGCCAAGGTCTCGGGCACGTCGGCAGCGCTGGCCAGCGCCGCCGCCTCGGCCGCACCGACCCGGGTGACCGACAAGCGCAGGCTGGCCGCATCGACCGCCGCGCCGTTGGCGGGTGCGACCGTGGGCCGATAGGCGGTGTTGGTGGCCCGGCTGACGCCGAGAAAATAGCGGTCCGCCGTTGCGCTGAACCGAAGCGTGTCGCCAAGCACTGCCGCCAGCGCCTGGCCGCTGCTGTCGAACAGCCGCAGGCAGGCGTCGAAACCCAGCGACGATGCCGTCACCAGCAGTTGCTCACCGGCCACGCAGGCCAGGCTGTACAGGCGCAGATCGGCGCTGCCTGCGGCATTGCCACCCAGCGTCACGCCCGTCTGCGCCGAGGTGGCGCCGTCCGCCAGCAGCTCGATGGCAGTGGCCAGGCTGCTGCCAGGGCTGGCGCCGTTGCTGTCAGCGCTGCGGTAGGCAATCGCCAGTGATGCGGGGCTGGCCGCATCGATGCGCGCTACCTGAGACGCCCGGCTGTGGGCGGCGTCCACCGCCAACTCGGCCTGGTCGGGCAGGGCCGACGCGCCCGCCGACGACAGCAGGCGAAACCGCACCTGGCCCGTGCGCCGGTCCTGCCCGTCCAGGGTCAGCGTGCAGCTGTCGGCGGCCAGCAGCATTGGCGCACTGCCCGCGTCTTGCTGGTCGAGTGCGGCACCGCCGAGCGTGCTGCCGGACGAGTTGGTCAGCGTCCAGCGCAAACCCGGCATCGCGGCACTGAGCTGGTCCCAGGCCACCAGCGCGCTATCGGTCAAGGTGAACCCGTATTGCAGGCTGGCACCGGGGGTCGAGAGATCGGCGGTGTAGTCCTGCCCGAGCTGCAGAGACGCCAGTTGGGGTGTGCTGCGGAACAGCGTGAAGCCAAAGTCCGTGGTGACTGCCGCCACAGAGGCCTCCACGCTCAGCCAGTAGGTGCCGGTCCGGCCTGCAACAACGGGCCCAGCTTGATGCCCGTCACTCGAGTCGCTGACGATGGCGGCCGCAGGATCGAACAGGGTCCAACGCACACCGCCGCTGCCGGGGCTGGGCTGCAAGAACAGCCTGTCACCCCCCTGGGCCTGCACCGAGTACAGCCCGGCCTGCGCGCCTTGAAGCTGGCCCACGACCGCCGTGTTGGCTTGCAATGGCGTGGCCGCATCGTCACCGATCAGGCGAAACTTGTAGGCACTCAGCGCATCGCCCACCCCATCGACATTGAGCTGGTAAGTGCCGGGCTGCAAAGCCAGGAAACGATCACCGGTGGCAGCGATATCGCGGTTGTCGAACAGCAGGTTCTGGCCCTGGCCCAACTGCCATTGCACCTGGGCGCCGCTGATGCCGTCAAAGAACAGCCGCGTCTTGTCAGTGACAACAAATTCGTAGCGGTCTTGTTCACCCGGCTGGTCGATCGAACCATCAATGCTGGCAACCGCAGGCATTGCGTCGGCCGACAACAGAAGTCGCGGTTCCAGCGATTCAATCTTCCACTGGGGCACTGGCAACACAGATGCCGCCGTGCTTGAATGGGTTGAGCCGTCCAAAGCGACGCTCACGGCCCGGTTGATCTCTCGAAGGCCGGACTGGACGGACGCGATGGTGCGGCGTAGAGCAACGCCCGCGCGGCGAGACTTGGTCTGCATTGCTCACTCCCTGATTTCACTTGGCTGAGCTAGAGGTGCCGCAGGCAGCACGATCTGCTCAATTTTGCGAATCTTAAGTGACGGTGGCGAGACGTCTACGGCCCTTTTGGGGGGGGGTAGTTCAACCGGCCGACGCGCTCCCAAATGAGGATGCTGCCGAACGACGAAGGCGATCCCACCCTCGTGAACATGCACATTGCCGGCGACAAGGCGCGGCAGGTGTCTTTTGTGATCCCGGCGTGGCGGCTGCCTCCCAGCGCTCGGCACCGTGGATGCTGCGGCGGTCGATCACCACCACATGCCCCAGGGCCTCCAGCGCCTGCACCAGCTGTTCGGTGAACGCCAAGTCGCGCCGGGCATACGAGACGAATACCGCCAGGCTGTCGGCGTGCGATGCAGCTGCGGAGGGGGCCATGCCGCAGGACTAGAGCAGGCACTTCGCGCGCAGCGGCCTGGGGCGCAGCAGGGCTTGACCCGTCTGTCGGTGGCAGGCTTGGCAGCGATCTTGGCAGCGGTTTTGGCAGCGATTCCGACGGTCAGCGCCTGACTGAACGGGGCGTAGCGAGGCGCCCTGGCACCGCTCTACATCTGGTCGATCATCACCTGCCCGAAGCCCGAGCACGAGACCTGGGTGGCGCCCTCCATCAGGCGGGCGAAGTCGTAGGTGACCTTCTTGCTGGCGATGGCGCGCTCCATGGCCAGCAGGATCAGGTCGGCGGCGGCGGCCCAGCCCATGTGGCGCAGCATCATCTCGGCCGACAGGATCTCGGAGCCCGGGTTGACATAGTCCTTGCCGGCGTACTTGGGCGCGGTGCCGTGGGTGGCCTCGAAGCAGGCTATTGAGTCGCTCAGGTTGGCGCCTGGGGCAATGCCGATGCCACCCACCTGGGCCGCCAGCGCATCGCTGATGTAGTCGCCATTCAGGTTGAGGGTGGCGATCACCGAGTACTCGGCCGGGCGCAGCAGGATCTGCTGCAAAAAGGCGTCGGCGATCACGTCCTTGATGATGATCATCTTGCCGGTCTTGGGGTTCTTCAATTGGCACCAGGGGCCGCCGTCAATCAGCTCGGCGCCAAACTCGGTTTGCGCCAGCTTGTAGGCCCAGTCGCGAAAGCCGCCCTCGGTGAACTTCATGATGTTGCCCTTGTGCACGATCGTCACGCTGGGCTTGTGGTTGTCGATGGCGTACTGGATGGCCTTGCGCACCAGGCGCTCGGTGCCCTCGATCGAAACCGGCTTGATGCCGATGCCCGAGGTGTTGGGGAAACGGATCTTCCTGACGCCCATTTCATCCTGCAAGAACTTGATCAGCTTCTTGGCCTTGTCGCTCTGGGCCTCGTACTCGATGCCGGCGTAGATGTCCTCGCTGTTCTCGCGGAAGATCACCATGTCGATCTTCTCGGGCTCTTTCACCGGCGACGGCACGCCCTTGAAATACTGCACCGGGCGCAGGCAGACGTAGAGATCGAGCTCCTGGCGCAGCGCCACATTCAGGCTGCGGATGCCACCGCCCACCGGCGTGGTCAGCGGGCCCTTGATCGACACCACGTACTCGCGCAGGATGGCCAGCGATTCCTCGGGCAGCCAGACATCGGGGCCGTAGACCCGGGTGGCTTTCTCGCCGGCAAAGATTTCCATCCAATGGATCTGTTTGGTGCCGCCATAGGCCTTGGCCACCGCCGCGTCCACCACCTTGAGCATCACCGGGGTGATGTCCAGACCGGTGCCGTCGCCCTCGATGTAGGGAATGATGGGGTGGTCGGGGACGTTCAGCGAGAAGTCGGCATTGACGGTGATTTTCTGCCCGCCTTCGGGCAGCTTGACGTGCTGGTACATGGGCTGTGGCTCCGCGCGCTGCGCCTGGGTTT
>JANLZT010000243.1:0-1541 GCA_031366465.1 Betaproteobacteria bacterium
CGAGATCGCCGACCTGCTCGACATCCTGGCCAAGCCCGAGCGGGTGACCTTCATCATCTCGGAGGAGCTGCTGGCGGTGAAGCTGGAGTTCGGCCAGACCAAGCTGGGCGCGCGCCGCAGCGTGATCGAGCACAACGTGCAAGAGCTGGGCACCGAGGACCTGATCACGCCCACCGACATGGTGGTCACGCTCAGCCATACCGGCTACATCAAGAGCCAGCCGCTGGCCGAGTACCGCGCGCAAAAGCGCGGCGGCCGCGGCAAGCAGGCCACGCAAACCAAGGACGACGACTGGATCGACCAGCTCTTCATCGCCAACACCCATGACTGGATCCTGTGCTTCAGTGACCGCGGCCGGGTGTATTGGTTGAAGGTCTGGGAGGTGCCGCAGGGCTCGCGCAATTCACGCGGCCGGCCCATCGTCAACATGTTCCCGCTGCAGCCGGGCGAGAAGGTGACCGTGGTGCTGGCGCTGACGGGTGAGTTCCGCAGCTTCCCGGCCGATCACTTCATCTTCATGGCCACCGCGCTGGGCACCGTCAAGAAGACGGCGCTGGACGAGTTCAGCAACCCGCGCAAGGCCGGCATCATCGCGGTCGACCTCGACGCTGGCGACCAGCTGGTGGGCGCCGCGCTGACCGACGGCAAGCACGACGTGATGCTGTTTTCCGATGGCGGCAAGGCGGTGCGCTTCGACGAGGACGATGTGCGGGCGATGGGCCGCCAGGCGCGTGGCGTGCGCGGCATGAACCTCGAAGACGGCCAGCATGTGATCGCGATGCTGGTGGCCGAGCAGGACGAGGGCCAGGCACTGGTGCCGGTGAGCGTGCTGTGCGCCACCGAAAACGGCTATGGCAAGCGCACCAGCATCGTCGAGTACACCCGCCACGGCCGCGGCACCAAGGGCATGATCGCGATCCAGCAGACCGAGCGCAACGGCCGGGTGGTGGCCGCCACGCTGGTGCGGCCGGCCGACGAGATCATGCTGATCACCGACCGCGGGGTGCTGGTGCGCACCCGGGTCAGCGAAATCCGTGAACTCGGTCGCGCCACCCAGGGCGTGACCCTGATTGCGCTGGACGATGGCAGCAAACTCTCGGGCTTGCAGCGCATCGTCGAAAACGACGCCAATGTCGACGCGGCGGGCGACGCCAGCGATGACACCGGCAGTGACGGCGATGCCGACACCTCTCCCCTCAACCCGGATACCCCATGACATTGACACATCGCCTGGCCCAGGTCGGCCTGGCCTTCACCCTGAGCGCCGTGGCCGGCATTTGCGTGGCCCAGGGCGCCACCACTCCCGCCAAGAAAGAACTGGTGCAGAAGGTGCTGGTGCTGCAGCAGGGCAGCTTTGATGCCCTGGCCCGCACCTTGACCGAAAACCCGGTGGCGATGGCGGCCCAGCAGGCCGGTGCGGTGCTGCAGAACCGGGTGGCGCCCGAGCAGCGCGATGCAGTGGCCAAGGACATCCAGGCCGAGTTCAACAAATACGGCGACGAGGTCGGCCCCATCGTGCGCGACCGCGCGACCAAGGTGGC
>JANLZT010000278.1:0-3386 GCA_031366465.1 Betaproteobacteria bacterium
GCCTGGCCAAGGAGGGCATCATTGCCCGGCAATGCCTGCTCAGCGTGGTGCAAACCGCCGAGGGGCTGCCAATCTCCCACCGCGTGTGGGGCGGCAACGTGGCCGAGACCTCCACGCTGGCCAGCGCGATCGCCGAGGTCATGCGCAACTACCCCGTGCAACGCATCATCCTGGTGGCCGACCGGGGGCTGCTCAGCGTGGACAACCTCGCCATGCTCGATGGGCTCAAGGTCGGTGATCAGCCGCTGGAGTACATCGTGGCGGTTCCGGGCCGGCGCTACTCGGAGTTCGTTGACGTGCTCGCCGAGGTGCAGCCCTTGTGCGTCGGCGCCGATGCGGAGCTGATCGGCGAGGTGCCATGGACACCCGCCAAGGCCAAGGATTCACCGAAGAAGCGCCTGGTCTGGGCGCACGACCCGCAGCGCGCCGTCGAGCAGTCCGCCCAGCGCGAGGTGCGCATGGCTGAGTTGTTGAGCCGGGCCGAGCACAGCGTAGCCAAGCTCGACGCGCAAGACGACGGCAAGAAATCCAAAGGCCGCAAGCTGTCGGACGCTGGCGCCCGTGCGCGGCTGTATCACCAGGTGATCGAGGCCCGGCTGAGCCGCATCATCAAGGTCAACTTGAAGAACGAGCAGTTGAGCTGGGACATCAACGAGGACGCTCTGGCACAGGCCCGCTTGATGGACGGCAAGCTGCTGTTGGTGACCAACGTGGCGGACTTGACCCCCGCCGAGGTGGTACTGCGCTACAAGAGTCTGGCCGACATCGAGCGCGGCTTCCAATGTGCTCAAGAGCGAGATCGAGATTGCGCCGATGTTCCACCGGCTGCCCGACCGCATCCGGGCTCATGCCCAGATCTGCTTCATTGCTCTGGTGCTTCACCGCGTGATGCGCATGCGGCTCAAGGCCGCCGGCAACAAGACCTCGCCCGAACGGGCGCTGGAGCTGCTGCGCCAACTCCAGCGCCACCGCGTCCATCTGCCCGACGATCAGACCGTCACCGGCTTGTCCACCATCTCCGCCGAGCAGGCCCAACTGTTCACCTCCTTGAAGCTGCCGAAACCGACCACGAAAAATATTTGACCCGCCATTTGTAGTGGAGCGTTTGATTTCGGAAATGAATGAAATCAGCCACTTACATTACTCTGGTGTCGAACTCGGGTTAGCCAAGTCCACACACCGACTAAGCCGACCGCAACGACAACGGCGATGACGAGGATTTTTGGTAAATCGCGCTGTGGCATTCGTATTGAGTAGCCCAGGGGAATCACACCCCCAGGCCCTCCCAGAACCGTACGTGAGCCTCTCGACTCATACGGCTCCTATTGTCCAGTCGTTCGGATAGCTGTCCACCAGTGCGGGAATAGCCCAGGCATACGCAGTTGCAGCCTGTTGAACCAATCCCAGGCACGATGACGGTGTCGGGCCAGTCGCTTGTATTTTTGTTGCGCCCATTTGACAAGATGCTCATCAATGACGCGCAGCTTTCTATACAGCGTGGATGCTCGGAAGACGCCATAGTAGTTCACCCACCCCTGCACTTTGGGTGCGATCACAGCGTGCACCTGTGCAAGACTCTGACTGACCCAGCGGCCCAGTTTCCATCCTCGCACCTGCTGGCGCAAGGCTTTCAGCGCTTTGTCGCTCACGGCCGGGGAGAAGCTCGTGAATACCCCCTTGGGACCAGCGGCGCTTCTGGGCTTGAAGGTGAAGCCCAGGAAGTCAAAGCATGTGCTGTCGGCCACCTGCTGCCGATTCGCATCGGCGCAGTAGACGATCCGGGTCTTGTCTGGATGCAGTTGCAGCCCGCATTGCCCCAACCTTTGTCGCAGCTGCTCCTGCAGCTCCTGGGCTTGGGCTTGGCTGTCGCAGTGGCAGATGATGTCGTCAGCGTACCTCTCGAAGGGCACACCGGGGTGGTGCCTGTTCATCCATTCGTCGAAGGCATAGTGCAGAAACAAGTTCGCCAGCAACGGACTGATGACGCCGCCTTGCGGCGTCCCCCGCTCGCGCCTTTGCACCGTCCCATCGGGCATGATCACGTCGGCCTGCAGCCAGCGCTGGATGTACAACTCCACCCACGCCAGCTTGGCGTGCTTGCGCACCGCCTTCATCAGCAGACCCCAGTCGAGGTTGTCGAAGAACCCTTGGATGTCCAGGTCCAGCACCCAGTCGTGCTGCCAGCACCTGCGCCGGGCTTTCCTCACAGCATCGTGTGCTGATCGGCCCGGCCGGTAGCCATATGAGTCCGCGTGAAACAGCGGTTCCAGCTTCGGCTCCAGCCGTTGCTTGACCACCATCTGCGCCACACGGTCGGCTACTGTGGGTATCCCCAACGGCCTCATCTTGCCGTCGCTCTTTGGTATCTCCACGCGCTTGACCGGCGCCGCGAAGTAGCTCCCCGAACTCATCTGGTTCCAGATCCGATACAGGTTGTTCTTCACATCCCGCTCGAACATCTCCAGACTCACCCCGTCGGCTCCTGCCGCACCGCCATTGGCCTTCACGCGTTTGTACGCCCGCACCACTTCGTGCTTAGATATCCAAAACGACTTTGCCACCGTCAACGGCCTCCTCCTGTGGCCCCACGGCCTTGCAGTTGAGCCGCCAACAGCGGCCGGACAACAGCGCCCCTTCGGTCCAGTCCCATTACAGAACCTTCTGCCCTACTACGGGCGCTTCTGCCCCTGTGTCCCGCATCGGTACTCAGGCACTTGTGGTGTCCTCCACTTGCGCCGCTCCCTTCGCATCGGGACGACAGGTTCTCACGTTCCTCACCAGAGCCTGATCCAGCTTCACGCCGCCTATATGCCGGGTGCCGAGTGGGCACTAAACAGGTCACGCCCCACCCCTTATCCCAGGACCGTCACACCGCCCTGATTTCGACACCGTTTTCGTCATCTCGACACGTCATCAGCGGTTCACTTGCGTTCGTCTCTCTGGACCACACCTGACGCGGTCAAGCCGCGCCTTTTCCATCGACGCTCACCACCAGGACTCTTAACCCCAGCAGCTCGTGGCGGTTTGGAATCTCCTCCTGCAAGGCGACTCCGGGGGGCCCTCCCCCATCTCTGGCAAAGCACCGAACATCGCTGACGCCTCCTTTCTCGGCCGACGTTCGTTCGTGACACACTGCGAGGCCTAACGTTTGAGCTAACCGGCCCATTGCGGCAGGCCGGCATTTGGGCTACAAAAGCCTAGCCCAAATACCAGCCCGCCGCAATAGGCCGGTTAGCTTTACGTTAGCCGTCACAGTGTGTCACGAACGAACGTTGGCCGAGAAAGGAGGTTTCAGCGACGTTCGGTGCTTTGCCAGAGATGGGGGAGGGCCCCCCGGAGTCGCCTTGCAGGAGGAGATTCCAAACCGCCACGAGCTGCTGGGGTTA
>JANLZT010000295.1:0-2560 GCA_031366465.1 Betaproteobacteria bacterium
GGCACCGGGCTGCAAGAACTCGACCGCCTCGCGCGCGCCCAGGCCGAAGCTGCGCCAGTCGATCACCGCGCGCTCGGTCTGCTGCGTCACCCGCGTCAGGTTGCCGGCCTGCGAGACCTGGGCCTGCCCGGCGCTGACCGCGGCACCGGTCGGCGCTGCCGTCGCGGTGCTGGCGAAGGCCAGTGCCAGGGCCCAACTCAGCGCGGCGGGTTGAATGCACAGAACCTTCATTCGATGGATCACGGCGGCTCCTTGGCGGCGACTGGGCGGCAGCGTTGCGACGCGGTGACGGCGGTGCTGGAATGAGGCGCCGAGCCGTCAGAAATCGATGCCCAGGCCGGCAAAGCCGCGCAAGCGCCGGTCGCCATGGCGCAGCGTGTCACGGTGGATCGGCTTGGCCAGCTCGATGTAGCCGCGCAGGCCTTGGCTGCCAGTGACCCGCAGGCCCAGGCCCACGGCCGAGGCCGACTGGCTGCTGGCGGCGGCGTCGATGGCCTGCAGTTGCACCGAGCCGGTGTCGCCATAGGCATAGACAGTAGTGCCGAAGGGACCCAGGCGGGTGTTGTAGCGCAGCTCCAGCTTGGCGGCCGCGCCGCGGTCGCCCAGCAATTCAGACGGGTCGAAGGCCCGCAGAAAAGCGTCACCGCCCAGGCCGAACTGCTCGGCCGACGGCAGCAGATCGTTGCTGTGCTGGGCACTGACGGCCGCCAGCAAGCTCCACTCGCCGCCCAGCGATTGCAGCCGCGCCGCGTACAGCGTGGCCTTGGTGAACTGCGGGTCCGCCCCGGCGCGCGCCAGCAGTGCATCACCCCGCCGCGACGCGCCCAGGCCGGACAGGCCATGCGCAATCTCGACGTCGAGCAGGTTGACGCCGCCCAGCGAATCCGCCAGGTCGGCACTGGCGCCCAGGCGCAAAGAGCGCAGCCGCTCTTTGGACACCGGCAGGCCGTCGACGATGTCGGACGCGCCGTTGTAGGCGGCCAGGCTGCCGCGCAGGCTGAGGTTGGCAGCGCGCGAGCGCAGCACCGGGTAGACCAGCCCCAGCGAGGCGTTCTCCGAGCGGGTATCGAACTGGAACAGCTCGCCGGCCTTGGGCCTGGAGCGCGAGGCGCTGGCCGACCAGGTCAGGCTGGCACCCTGGCTGCCGATCGGTGCGTCAGCGTTGTAGGCCAGCAGGTTCAGCCGGTCGGTGCCGGCGCCGATCCAGCGCAGTGCATGGCGGTCGAAATCGCTCATCAGGCCGCGCCGCTCGGCGCTGGCTTCCAGACGCAGCGGGCCGACCGCCGCCGCCGTGCGGTTGTGCAGCGCCGCCGAATAGGCTTGCGCCTGGTGCTCGATCACCAGCTCCAGATCGGCCGCGTTGGCCTCGCTGCCGGCCCGCAACACGGCCTGTGAGCGCAGGCCCGGCAGGTCACCCAGCAGCAGCAAGCAGCGCTCCAGCGTGGCCAGCGTCAAGGGCCGCTCGCTGCGGATCGGCGCCAGCAGACGGGCTATCCGATCGGCACCGGGCACGCCAGGGCTCATGGTGATGCGCGCCACATAGCCCTCGGCCACCCGGATCCGCACCCGGCCGCCGGCCTGGCTGATCTCCTGCTGCGGCACCAGGGCTTGCGACAGCACATAGCCGGCATCACGGTATTCGGCACTGATGCGGGCGGCGATGTCGAACACCTGTGCGAGCGTGATATCCCGCCCCAGCAGATCGGCCCAGAGCGCCTCCAAACGGGCCGTCGGCAAGCTGACGTTGCCGCTGAGGTCGATGCCCTGCAGCCGAAAAATCAGCGCATCGGCACCCGCTGGCGCCTGCTCGGCGAAGCGGTCACTGTCGATCAGCAGCGCGGCATCGCGGCTTGCGGGCTGTGGCTCGCGGGCCATGTCTTGCGGCAGGCGCGGCGCTGGCGCCGGTTGAGCCCAACATGGCAGCGCTGCGGCCAAGGCCAGACACAGCAGGTAAGCCCAAGCTCTTGCCACGCATGCCATGTCGCCCCCAGATTGCCTGCATCCCCTGGCCCAGCGGTTGGACCTACCCGTCTCGCTGCATCGGCAGTCTGGGGCCTGTCGGCCGCGGCACACATCCCCAGGTCCAATGAGACGGCGCCAGCGGGCCAGTGGCGGCTGGGACAGCGTCGTAGACTCAAGTCCGGATGGCTTGCAGGGAGGTGATCGGGCGATGTCTGCCGCAGCGTTGGCGGGGGTGTTCATCTCGTACAGCAGTGTCGACCGGCAGATCGTGTCGGCTGCGGCACGGCTGCTGCGGGCTGCCGGGGCCACCGTGTTCCAGGACATCACCGATCTGCAGTTCGGCGACAACTGGGACCAGGCACTGCAGAAGGCAATCGCTCAATGCGAGCGGGTGATGGTGTTCTGGAGCGCC
This sequence comes from Betaproteobacteria bacterium, assembly GCA_031366465.1. Lineage (GTDB taxonomy): Bacteria > Pseudomonadota > Gammaproteobacteria > Burkholderiales > Burkholderiaceae_C > Pseudaquabacterium. The sequence goes on from JANLZT010000295.1 coordinate 2,375, forward strand.
GCCGCCGCTCAGTCGGCCGGGGTCGAGCGTGAATGGCGCTGTGCGCTGGACGCCGGCAAGCGCATCGTGCCGATGTCGCTCGACAAGACACCGCTGCCGCCGCCACTGGCCGCGCTGCATGGCGTGCCGGATCTGGTCGAGATGCTGCAATCGGCGATGCACCTGGCGGCGGCCGAGCCTTTGGCA
>JANLZT010000358.1:0-2284 GCA_031366465.1 Betaproteobacteria bacterium
GGGATGATGCGGCCGGTGATCAGCATGTAGGCCGCCAGGCTGCTGAACAGCGGCGAGACCACATAGCCGGCCGCCGTGGCGATTGACTGGGTGCAGTTGTTCTCCAGGATGCTGCAGTCGCTGCCAATGCCGGCCGCGTGCAGGGCGCGGAACAGCGCAAAGGCCAGGATCACCGACGTCAAGCCCACGCCGATGCTGATGCCGGTCTTGGCGCCGATGTACAGACCGGTGGCGGCCAGCACGCCGCCCAGGATGAAGCCGGTCAGGCCCGAGCGCAGCGTGAGCTGCGGCATGTCACCGCGGTAGACGTTGCGGAACCACCATTCGTCTTTTTGCGCCCGGGTCCAGCTGCGGGTTTGTTCGTCGGTGAGTTGCAGGATCGTCATCGGCAGCTTTCTGGGGCAGGGGGACTTCTGGCCTGCCATTCTGGCCGCGCGCCACCCCTTGCCCATCCGTGCTTGCGATAGAATCTGGTTGATTCAACCAAAAGAGTGGCTGCCATGGAATCGATAGGCCTGTTCGAAGCCAAGACCCATTTGTCCGAGTTGATCGCCCGTGCCGAGCGTGGCGAGGAGGTCATCATCACCCGCCACAACAAGCCGGTGGCCAAGCTGGTGCCCATGGGCTGCGCCTCTGGTGAGGACCTGCAGCGCCAGCGGGCCGCGCTGGAGGGCTTGCAGGCCTTCGAGCCGATTGAGCTGCCGGGCGTCACGCTGGCTGACTTGATCGGCGCCGGCCGAAGCTGATGGCCTCGCCGGCCCGACAGCCCGAGACCGCGCCTGAAGCGGTGGTGCTGGATGCTTCGTTTGTGCTGCGCTATGTGCTGCACACCGGCGCGCCGCGCCCCCATCCGGGCGGCCTGCAATGGCTCAGAGATTGCCGATTGATCGTGCCGGCGCTGTGGAACGCCGAGGTGGCCAATGCACTGGTGCAGGCCGAGCGGCGCGGCGCGGCACCTGCGTCGCGCATCGGTGCGGCGCTGGCGGCCATCCTGGCGCTGAATCCGGTGGTGGACGCCCAAGCGCTGGATTTGGCCACCAACTTGGCATTCGCCCGGGCCCACGGCCTGAGCGCCTACGATGCGCTGTACTTCGAGCTGGCCCTGCGGCGCAAGGCCGCGCTGGCCACCTACGATGCTGAGATGATTGCCGCCGCGCCGCGCGCGGGCATCCGCCTGTTCCCAAATGCGCTGGCCATTCCGGCCTGACTGAATCCCCCCGACAAGACCACCCAGACCCGCCATGAAAGCCTCCGAGATCCGCGCCACCTTTCTGAAGTACTTCGAGAGCAAGGGCCACACCATCGTGGCCTCGTCGCCGGTGATCCCGGGCGACGACCCGACGCTGCTGTTCACCAATGCCGGCATGAACCAGTTCAAGGACGTGTTCCTGGGCTTCGACAAGCGCCCCTACAGCCGCGCCACCACCAGCCAGAAATGCATCCGCGCCGGCGGCAAGCACAACGACCTGGACAACGTGGGCTATACCGCGCGCCACCACACCTTCTTCGAGATGCTGGGCAACTTCAGCTTTGGCGACTACTTCAAGCAGGACGCGATTGCCTTTGCCTGGGAGCTGTTGACGGTGCACTTCAAGCTGCCCGCCGACAAGCTGTGGGTCACGGTCTATGCCGAGGACAACGAGGCCTACGCGATCTGGCACCAGCAGATCGGCGTGCCGGCCGAGCGCATCGTGCGCATCGGCGACAACAAAGGCGCCCGCTACGCCAGCGACAACTTCTGGATGATGGGCGACACCGGCCCCTGCGGCCCCTGCACCGAGATCTTCTTCGACCACGGGCCCGAGATCGTCGGCGGCCCACCGGGGTCGCCCGAGGAAGACGGCGACCGCTACATCGAGATCTGGAACAACGTCTTCATGCAGTTCAACCGCACTGAGGACGGCGTGATGCACCCGCTGCCCAAGCCCAGCGTGGACACCGGCATGGGCCTGGAGCGCCTGGCCGCAGTGCTGCAGCATGTGCACAGCAACTACGAGATCGACCTGTTCGTCAGCCTGCTGGCGGCGGCCAAGGCGGCGGTGGATGCGGCCGGTGCGGGCGATTGCGACAAAGGCAGCCCCAGCCTGAAGGTCATCGCCGACCACATCCGCGCCTGCGCCTTCACCGTCACCGACGGCGTGATCCCCGGCAACGAGGGCCGCGGCTATGTGCTGCGCCGCATCGCCCGCCGCGCCATCCGCCATGGCTACAAGCTGGGTGCGCGCAAGCCCTTCTTTCACACCCTGGTCGCGCCATTGGCCGACGAGATGGGCGATGCCTATCC
>JANLZT010000824.1:0-8265 GCA_031366465.1 Betaproteobacteria bacterium
CAGAAAGTAGCGGTCGTGGGTGATGGCCACCACGGTGCCACTGAAGCGCAGCAAAAACTGCTCCAGCCATTCCACGCTCTCGGCGTCCAGGTGGTTGGTGGGCTCGTCGAGCAGCAGCATGTCGGGCTTGCTCAGCAGCAACTGGCAGAGCGCGACGCGGCGCTTCTCGCCACCGGACAGCACGCCGATCTTGGCGTCCCAGGGCGGCAGGCGCAGCGCGTCGGCGGCGAGTTCGAGCTGCAGGTCGGTGTTCTCGCTGCCGGCGGCGGCGATGATGGCCTCCAGGTCGGCCTGCTCGGCGGCCAGTTTGTCGAAGTCGGCGTCCTCCTCGGCGTACTCGGCATACACCTCGTCCAGCCGCTTCTTGGCCGCCAGCACCCCGCCAATGCCTTCCTCCACCGCCTCGCGCACCGTCTGCTCGGGGTTGATCAGAGGCTCTTGTGGCAGGTAGCCGATCTTGATGCCGGGCATGGCCGTGGCCTCGCCTTCGTACTCCTTGTCGACCCCGGCCATGATCTTGAGCAGCGAGCTTTTGCCCGAGCCGTTGATGCCCAGCATGCCGATCTTGGCGCCCGGGAAGAAGGACAAAGAGATGTCCTTCAGGATCTGCCGTTTGGGGGGAACCGTCTTGGAGACGCGGTTCATCGTAAAGACGTACTGGGCCATGGGGTGGGTCTGCCGGGTGGTCAAAAAAGAGGCGCCACCGGGGCGGTGGCGTGGGTCGGCCCGGGTGGGGGCCTTTGTTGGCCGCGATTATCCGTGCTGCCGCTTCGGCGCTGCCTTGCGTGGGCGAAGGCGACGTTGGCCTCACACTTTGATTTCATTTTGGTGGCAAATTTGCTACCATCTGATCAGCATGCGCTGCATCGTCGTGGACACCAATGTGTTTGTTTCAGCTTGTCTGGGCAGCGGGCCGGCCAACCTGGTGGTAGCAGCCTGTCTGGCGCGCAAGTGCCAGCCTTTGATGGGGGCCGCACTGTATGCCGAGTACGAGGATGTTTTAGGACGCGAGGCGCTTTGGCAGCGGTCGCCGCTGACCGAAGCTGAGCGCTACGAGTTGTTCGATATTTTTTTGGCGGTGAGCCAGTGGACCCGGGTGTACTTTGGCTGGCGGCCCAACCTGGCCGACGAAGCCGACAACCACTTGATTGAACTGGCGGTGGCGGGCAGCGCCAGCCATGTGGTCACCCGCAACTTGCGTGACTTCGCGCGGGCTGAATTGCAGTTCCCGGGCTTGCGTGCATTGGACCCGGTAAGCTTTTTGAAGGAGATGGATTCATGGCTGCTTTGACACTGCGCCTGCCCGACGACAAGCATCAACGCCTGCGTGCCCTGGCGCAGAGCCGTGGCACCACGCTGAACCGCTTGCTCGATGAGATGGCCACGCTGATGCTGGCCGAGTTTGATGCAGAGACGCGCTTCAAATTGCGGGTTGCGGCCGGTGCTGGCCGTTCGGAGCGTGGCTTGGCGCTGCTGGCAAAGGCGGCCAAACTGGGCTTGGCACAGCCCAATTGACGGCAGCCGCCGTGCCCATCAAAGGCCCTGTCAGGCCCCGCTGCCCAGCGGCGCCAGCAGGCCCGGCAGGTTCTCGGGCGTGATCAGCGATGCCGGGCCGGCCAGCCCGCCACCCAGCACCGCCTCGACCAGCGCGGCCTTGCGGGCCTGCAGCGCCAGCAGCCGCTCCTCGATGCTGCCGGCCACCACCAGCCGATAGACGGTTACCGGCCGGTGCTGGCCGATGCGGTGGGCGCGTGCGCTGGCCTGCTGCTCCACGGCCGGGTTCCACCAGGGGTCGAGGTGGATCACGGTGTCGGCCGCAGTCAGGTTCAAGCCCACGCCGCCGGCCTTCAGGCTGACCAGGAAGATGGGTACATCGCCCTGCTGGAAGGCCGCCACCCGGGCGCCGCGCTGGGCGGTGGGGGTGTTGCCGGTGAGGCTGAGCCAGCGCAGGCCCAGGGTTTGCAGCTCGGGTTCGGCCAGGGCCAGCATGCGCGTGAACTGCGAAAAGATCAGGATGCGCCGGCCCTCCTGCACCAGCGTGGGCAAGGCCTCGCGCAGCCAGGCGATCTTGGCGCTGGGTTGATCGGGCACGGCGGCCGGGCCGACGGCCGGCAGCGCATGTTGCGGCGCGTCGCCGTCACCCGCCAGCAGCCGCGGGTCATTGCAGACCTGGCGCAGCTTGAGCAGTGCGTCCAGGATGCTGACCATCGCGCCCGAGAACTTTTGGTCCGCCAGGATGCGCCGCACCTGCTCGTCGGCGGCCAGCCGCACGCTCTCGTAGACCACCCGCTGCGCACTGCCCAGCGCCAGCCGGTGGATCTGCTCGGTGAGTGCCGGCAGCTCGGTGGCAACTGCAGCCTTCTTGCGCCGCAGGATGAAGGGCGCCACCCGCTCGGCCAGCATGCGGGCGCGCAGGGTCTCGCCGTTTTTTTCGATGGGGGTGCGCCAGTCGCGCACAAAGCTGCGCGCATCGCCCAGGTAGCCGGGCAGCAGAAAGTGGAACTGCGCCCACAGCTCACCCAGGTGGTTTTCCATCGGCGTGCCGGTCAGGCACAGGCGGTGCCGGGCGTTGAGGCGCCGCGCGGCGGTGGCGGTGCGGCTGCCGGCGTTCTTGACCATTTGCGCCTCGTCCAGGATCACGATGTGCCAGGGCTGGCGCTGCAGGGCCATCGCATCCCGCCACAGCAGCGGGTAGCTGGTGAGCACCGCATCGAACTGCGGCATGCGGGCGATGTCGGGGCTGCGGCGCGGGCCCTGCAGCGTGAGCAGGCGCAGCGCCGGCGCGACGCGCGCTGCCTCGGCCTGCCAGTTGAAGATCAACGAGGCCGGCGCCACGATCAGCGCCGGCCGGTCCAGCCTGCCGGCCTGCTGCTCCACCAGCAGATGGGCCAGGGCCTGCGCGGTCTTGCCCAGGCCCATGTCGTCGGCCAGGATGCCGGCCAGGCTGTGGCGGCGCAGGTGCTGCAGCCAGGCCAGGCCTTGTTGCTGGTAGTTGCGCAGCGTGATGCCCAGCCCGGGCGGTGGCGCGATGGGCTGCAGCGGGTCGTCGGCGCTGCGTTGCTGCAGCCAGCGCAGGCCCGCGTCGCCTTGCAGTGCCCAGTCGCGCCGGGCGCTGGGGTGGCTGGCCATGCTGTCTTTCAGGCCCGCACGCAGCAGGGCCAGGCGCTGGGCCTCCCAGGACGACAGGATCAGCGGCTGGTCCGCCCGGCGGCGCGGCGCGGTCAGCAAATCCAGCATCGCCCGGGCGATGGCCTTGAGCGGCGCTGCCTCGGCATCGATGGCGCGGCCGCCGGGGGCGTGCAGGCGGATCAGCGCGTCGTCGGGGATCGCGGCCAGCGCGTCGGCATCGGTCCAGCGGGGGTCGTGGCGGATCAGCCGGGCCAGCAGCGGCACCAGGTCCAGCGTTTCGCTGCCGTCGCGGGTTTGCAGGGTGACGCCCAGGCTCAGCATCCAGCTGCCCATGCCGCGCGGCTGGGCCAGTGGCTCGATGCGGATCTGCCAGCCGCTCACCGGCAGCGCGGCATGGGCAAAGCCCGGCAGTTGGTCGATGGCCCAGCCCTCGGCCTGCAGCGCCGGCAGGGCCTCGGCCCACCAGGCCGGGAAATCGCTCTCGCGCACCAGGCTCCACAGCCCGGGCTCGGCCGGCAGTGGGGAGGTCTCGCCCCGCCACTGCAGGGCCTCAGCGGGCAGCGGGTGCAGACCGCTGGCGCGCAGCCGGGCCTGGGCGGCAGCCAGGGCTTCGGGCGTGGGCAGGGTTTGGGCTGGCTGCGGGCCGGCGCCGCTGGCCGGCCGCCACAGCAGGCGTGCCACCGTCACCTGCGGCCCACGGGCGCCGAACAGCGGGCTGCGCGCGGGCGGCTTGGCCGGCCCGCAGGGGCGCAGGCCCAGCAGGCCGTCGCCGCGGTCCAGCGTCTGCAATTGCAGACAGGGGCTGGGCTGGGCGGCGTCAGACATCGTGAGGATTGTCGAACCGACTGCCTCTGCTAGCCTGCAAAGCGGCTGGCCAGCCCCCGCCAGCCCCACCAGCCCCACCAGCCCCACCAGCCCCACCTGCCCTACCCACGCCATGCACCCTTCAAACCGATGCGCTCCCCCAAACCTGCTGCGCCGCAGCGGGCTGCTGGCCTGGGCGCTGGCTGGCGCCGCCGCGCTGGCCCAGGTGCCCAGCCCCTACCCCGGCACGCTGCAGCTGGAGGTGGATGCCACCGACCTGGACCACCGCCTCTTCCAGGTGCGCCAGCGCCTGCCGGTGCAGCCCGGTTCCTTGAAGCTGTACTTCCCGCGTTGGCTGCCGGGCACCCATGCGCCCAGCGGCGATGTCAGCCGCCTGGCCGGCCTGGTCATCAAGGCCGGCGGCCAGACCCTGGCCTGGACGCGCGACCCGGCCGACACCCATGCCTTCTTGCTGACCGTGGCGCCGGGTGTGAGCGAGCTGGACCTGGCATTCGCCCATCTGGCGCCGGTCTCGCCCGACAGCGGCCGGGTGGTGGCCACCGCCCAGATGCTCAATCTGCAGTGGCACAACCTGCTGCTCTACCCGGCCGGGCCGGCTGCCAGCGACATCACCGTGCAGGCCTCGCTGCGCCTGCCCGAGGGCTGGCGCTATGGCAGCGCCCTGCGGGCCGCGCGCAGCGATGGCGCGCAAGTGTGGTTTGCGCCGGTCTCGCTGGAGACCTTGGTCGACTCGCCGGTGTTTGCCGGCCAGCACTTCAAGCGTTTTGCGCTCGACCCCGAGGCTGCCGCCCAGCCGGTGGTGCTGCAGCTGATGGCCGACAGCGCCGCCGCGCTGGCCAGCACCGAGGCCCAGATCGACGCCCACCGCCGCCTGGTGCAGCAGGCCGACAAGCTGTTCGGCCCGCGCCACTTTGCCCACTATGATTTTTTGCTGGCGCTCAGCGATGAGCTGGGCGGCATCGGCCTGGAGCACCACCAGAGCAGCGAAAACGCCAGCGACCTGAAGTACTTCGAGGCCTGGGACAAGTCGGTCGGTGACCGCGAGCTGTTGCCCCACGAGTACGTGCACTCGTGGAATGGCAAGTTCCGCCGCCCGGCCGACCTGGCCACCCGGCACTTCAATGAGCCCATGCAGAACTTGCTGCTGTGGCTGTACGAGGGCCAGACCGAGTACTGGGGCCGGCTGCTGGCGGTGCGCAGCGGGCTGGTGAGCGCTCAACTGTCGCGCGAGAGCCTGGCCCAGATCATCGCCAGCCTGGACAGCCGTGCCGGCCGCCAGTGGCGCAATTTGCAGGACACCACCGCCGAGCCGACCATCGCCGCGCGCAACGGCCAGCGCGACTGGCGCGACTGGCAGCGCAGCCGCAGCGAGTACTACATCGAGAGCGTGCTGGTCTGGCTGGACGCCGACACCCTGATCCGCGAGCAGACCGGCGGTGCGCGCTCACTGGACGATTTTGCGGCGGCCTTTTTCAACCCGCCCGGCAGCCTGCGCCAGGCCGGTCAAGCCGATCATTTGGGCCCGCTGCCCTATACCTTCAACGACGTGGTGGCCGCCCTCAAGTCCGTGCTGCAGCACGACTGGGAGCGCTTCTTGCGGGATCGGCTGGACGGCCATGGCCCCGGGGCGCCGCTGGACGGCCTGGCGCGTGCCGGCTGGCGCCTGGCCTGGCGCGACAGCCCCAGCGACGACTTCAAGGCCAACGAGACGCATTGGAAGGCCACCGACCTGAGCCACTCGATAGGCCTCTACCTGGCCGACAACGGCAAGCTCTCAGGCGTGCGCTGGGACGGCCCGGCCTTCCGCGCCGGGCTGGCACCGGGCATGACCTTGATAGCCGTCAACCAGATCGCCTACAAGGCCGACCGGCTGAAGGCTGCGATCAGCGCCAACCAGGGCGGCAGTGCGCCGATCGAGTTGCTGCTGCGCGACGCTGAGCGTTTCAAGACCGTGCGCATCGATTGGCGCGGCGGCCTGCGCTACCCGGTGCTGGAGCGCATCGAGGGCAGCCAGGACCGATTGAGCACGCTGATGGCGCCGCGCTGACGTTGCCGCGCTGACGTTGCCGCGCCGAGGGTGCCGGACGGACGGCACCGCAATCATCGCTTTCGACAGGTGCGCCGCCGCCGCCGGCCGCCAACAATCCAGGGTTCTCAACCCGCGCAGGAGACCCCCATGGCCGAGGCCTATATCGTCGCCGCCGCCCGCACCGCCGGTGGCCGGCGCAATGGCAAATTGTCGGGCTGGCACCCGGCCGACCTGGCCGCCCAGGTGCTGGACGCGCTGATCAATCGCAGCGGCTGCGACCCCGCCTTGGTCGAGGACGTGATCATGGGCTGCGTCGGCCAGGTGGGCGAGCAGGCCAACAACATCGCCCGCAATGCGGTGCTGGCCTCCAGCCTGCCCGAGTCGGTGCCCGCCACCTCGGTGGACCGGCAGTGCGGATCGTCGCAGCAGGCGCTGCACTTTGCGGCCCAGGCGGTGATGTCGGGCAGCATGGACATCGTCATCGCGGCGGGTGTCGAGAGCATGACCCGGGTGCCCATCGGCACGCCATCGATCCTGGCGATGAAGGCCGAGATGGGCTACTACGTCAGCCCGCAGATGCAGCGGCGCTACCCCGGCGTGCAGTTCAGCCAGTTCAGCGGCGCCGAGATGGTGGCCAAAAAGCATGGCCTCAGCCGCGCCCAGGTGGATGCCTACGCGCTGCAGAGCCACCAGCGCGCGGCAGCCGCCGCCCGGGCCGGTGCCTTTGATGCCGAGATCGTGGCGGTGGCGGTGCGGGTGCGCGGCGGGCCCGATTCGACCGAGGTGCACACGGTGGACGAGGGCATCCGCTTCGATGCCACGCTGGACGGCATCGCCGGCGTCAAGCTGCTGGCCGAGGGCGGGGTGTGCACGGCGGCCAACGCCAGCCAGATCTGCGATGGCGCGGCCGGGCTGTTGGTGGTCAACGAGCGCGGGCTCAAGACCCTGGGCGTGGCGCCGCTGGCACGCATCCACCAGATGACGGTGATCGGCGGCGACCCGGTGATGATGCTGGAGACGCCGATCCCGGCCACGCTGCAGGCGCTCAAAAAAGCCGGCATGTCGATCCACGACATCGATCTGTTCGAGGTCAACGAGGCCTTTGCCTCGGTGCCGGTGGCCTGGCTGCAGGTGACCGGGGCCGACCCGGCGCGGCTGAACGCCCGGGGCGGCGCCATCGCGCTGGGCCATCCGCTGGGCGGCAGCGGCGCCAAGCTGATGACCACGCTGCTGCATGCGCTCAAGGCCGGCCATCACCGCTACGGCCTGCAGACCATGTGCGAGGGCGGCGGCCTGGCCAATGTCACCATCGTCGAGCGGCTTTGAGCGGCTGAGCAAGCGCCTACCGTGAGCGCCCCGGCAGGCCCTGAAGCGCTGGCCACCGGCCTGGCAGCGTTGCTGGGCCGGCCGGTGGCCGGCCTGCAGCGCCTGTCGGGCGGCGCCAGCCAGGAGACCTGGGCCTTCGAGCTGGCAGCCACCCCGCCGCGTGCCTTGATCCTGCGCCGCGCCCCGGCTGGCGCCGCGCAGCGGGCTGCCGGCAGCGCCGGCCTGGCGGCCGAAGCAGCGCTCATCACCCTGGCCGGCCAGTACAGCGTGCCGGTGCCCCAGGTGCTGCGTGTGCTGCAGCCGGCCGACGGCCTGGGCGAGGGCTTTGTCATGCAGCGCCTGCCCGGCGAGACCCTGGGCCGGCGCATCGCCGCCGCGTACCGGCCGGCGCTGGCCTGGCAGTGCGGCCAGGCGCTGGCCCGCATCCACGCGCTGCCACTGCTCGGCCTGCCCGCGCTGCGCCGCACCCAGCCGCGCGCGGAGGTGGACTATCTGCGCCAATGGCATGCCCGCCACGCCAGCGCGCGGCCGGTGTTCCAGCTGGCCTTGCGCTGGCTGGCCGAACAGGCGCCGGCCGACGTGGCGCCGGCCCTGGTGCACGGTGACTTCCGCAACGGCAACCTGATGGTCGATCTGCAGGCCGACGGCGGCGCGCGGATGGCCACGCTGGTGGGCGTGCTCGACTGGGAGCTGGCCCACCTGGGTGACGCTATGGCCGACCTGGGCTGGATCGCCGTCAATTCCTGGCGCTTTGGCCAGCCCGGCCGGCCCGTGGGCGGCTTTGGCCAGTGGGACGAGTTGTTCGACGGCTACCGCGCCGCTGGCGGCCAGGTGGATGCCGGGCGGGTGCGCTGGTGGCAGGTGCTGGGCACGCTGCGCTGGGGCGTGATCTGCGAGAGCATGGGCCAGGCCTGGCTGAGCGGGGCCGAGTCGGTGATGGAAAAAGCGGCCATCGC
>JANLZT010000403.1:0-5647 GCA_031366465.1 Betaproteobacteria bacterium
CCGCAGCCGGCTGGCCCGGCTGGAGGCCGCCTACCCCGGCGGCCCGGCCAGCCCGGCGCTGGTCAACTTGCTGCGCGCGCCGATGCCCAGCTTCCAGATCGAAGGCGCGCTGTTTGCGGTGGTGGCCGGCCGGGCCCTGATTGCCGACGAGCGCGGCCTGGGCAAGAGCGTGATGGCGATTGCCGCCGCCACGCTGTGGCAGCGCCACTTTGGCGTGCGGCGGGTGTTGGTGGTGTGCGCTGCCGCTGATCTGGGCGCCTGGCAGCGTGCCTGGCGGCGTTTTGCCCCGCTGGGTGCGGCGCTGGCGCAGCACATGGACGGTGGCTTGCACCAGCGCCAGGCGCTGTGGTCACAGCCGGCGGCGGTGCGGCTGCTGACGCCCGAGGCCCTGGCCAGCGACGCCGCCCACCTGGCGCATTGGGCGCCCGAGCTGGTGATCATCGACGAGCCGCAGCGCCTGGGCCTGCGCGCCCCGCACTGGGCCGCGCTGGCCACCGCCCCGCAGGCCCTGGTGCTGTGCGGCGCACCGCTGGCCGAGCAGGCCGCGCTGATGCACAGCCTGGTGGCCTGGCTGGACCCGCAGCGCCTGGGCCCGTTGGCCGCGCTGGGGGCGCTGCAAGCTGCGGCCGAGCAGGGCCGGCCATTGGACGAACCCGAGATCGAGCGCCTGAGCGCCAGTCTGTCGCGCCTGATGCTGCAGCGCTCGCGCAGCGATGTGGCCGATCAATTGCCGGCCCTGGTGTTCAGCGAGCGCTTGCTGCCCATGTCGCCCGGCCAGCGCCAGGCCCATGAGGCCGCGCTGGCCCAGGCCCGCCAGTTGCTGGCCGGCTGGCAGTGCAGTGACTACCTGGCCGACGCCGACCAGTGGCGCCTGGTGCAGGCGCTGCAGGCCCTGCAGCAGGCGGCGCTGCGGGCCCAGCCGGGGCTGGCCGGCAGCGCGCTGGCCGATACGGTGGTGCAGGCCCTGGCCGCGCAGCTCGACGATTGGGCCGGCACCACGGCGGCGCCTGGGGCTGCGCCGGACGGGCCCACCGAGCCCGACGACGTGGCCGGCTTCCAGGCCCGGGTGCTGTGCCCGACCGAGGCCGACCGCGACCAGCTCGCCGCCCGCCTGATGCTGCCCAGGGGTGTGCACCTGGCGCTGCCCGGCAGCGACTGGCCGGCCGGGCTGGACGCGGTGGTGCAACTGGGCGTGCCCTGGCGCACCCGGCGCGCACCGGCCGGCGCACAGGCCGCCGCCGGCCAGCAATGGCTTTGCCTGGTGGCCCAGGACAGCCTGGACGGCGGCCTGTTCGACACCCTGGCCCAGCGCCAGGACTTGCCCTACAGCCTGCTCGATGGCGGCCGGGGCTTTCTGCAGGGCGACCGCCTGCAGCAGTGGCTGATCGCTGTACAGGCGGCGGTGCAGGCAGCCTTGCCGGGCGTGGGGGCGGCGGCCAGCCCGAACGCCAGGCCGGACGCTAGCGCGTGAGCACGCTGGCGTCCCTCTGGCGCCAGGCCGGGGCCGCGCTGGCCGGCGTGGCGAATGGGCTGGCCACCGGCCTGCTGGCGCTGCTGATCTTGTTCGAGGAGTGGGGCTGGGACCCGCTGCAGCGCGCGCTGGCCTGGCTGGGCCAGTGGCCGGTGCTGCGCCAGATCGAGGCGGCCGTCAGCCGGCTGCCGTCTGTCGCCGCGCTGGTGTTGCTGCTGCTGCCCACGCTGCTGCTGTTGCCGGTCAAGCTGCTGGCGCTGTGGTTGATGGCCCGGGGCCAGCCCTGGCTGGGCCTGGGCGTGGTCGTGCTGGCCAAGCTGGTGGGCACGGCGGTGCTGGCGCGCTTGTTTGTGCTCACCAAGCCGGCGCTGCTGCGGCTGGCCTGGTTTGCCGCCCTCTACGGCCGTTGGGTGCCCTGGAAGAACGCGCTGCTGCTGCGGGTGCGCTCGTCCCGCACCTGGCGCGCCGGGCAGGTGTTCAAGCGGGCGCTGTTGCGCGCCTGGCAGCGCGCCTGGGTGCGTTGACCGGCACCGCCGGCGGGCCCGCCATGGGCATGGCTGGTGCGCCGTTCACCAAAACTGCCACTGCCGGCTGCTGACCACCCAGGCCCCGAGCGCCGCATTGGTCACCGCATGCGCTGTCACAGCGGTCCACAGCTTGCCGGTCTGGCGGTACAGCAAGGCATAGGCCAGGCCGGCGATGATCGCCGCCAGCCACAGCGGGTGGGCCAGCATGAAGACGAAGGTCGACAGGACGACCGCCTTGGCGCCCACCCGGCGCGGGTCTACCGTCTCGAACACCGGCGCCTGCAACCAGCGCATCAAAAACGCACGCCAGAACAGCTCTTCCATCACCGGCACCAGCAGCGCCGCACCCAGCCAGCGCACCACGATCAGCGGCCACAGCAAGCCGCCCTGGGCGTCCACCGGCACAAAACTGGCGGTGGCCTGGCCGATCTGCATCCACGGCGCGTCCAGCTGGATCCACAGCACAAACACGCCCGCCCCCACCGCCACCGACAACGCCAGCTCGGCCGCGCCCGGCAGGTTCTGGCGTGCCAGCTCACCGTACTCGCGCCACCAGGCCAGCAGCAGGCCGCCCACCAGCAACAGGTTCAGGCCATACAGCCACCGGGTGTCGAAGCCCCAGCGCCCGTCCTGCGGCGCCAGGCCGCGCAGCGCCAACAACACCATGAAGACGGCAAACGGCGCCGCGCGCAAAAAGGAGGGTCTTGAGAAGATCATGTCAACGCCAATGGTGAGTGACTTGAGTGAGCGACTTGGGTGAATGACTTGAGTGACTCACGCGGTGAGCAACCAGCGCCTGAAAAAACGGTAGATCAAGCGGGGCCGTCCGCCAGCGCCTGCACCCGCTGCTGCAACAAGGCCGGGCTCACCTGCTGCGCCGCCAGCGCCGGGCCGGCGGCCAGGCCGACGGTGCTGAACAGGCCGCGCCGCAGCGGCCTGGCCATCGCCGAGCCGCCCTCGATGCGCGAGAAATACGAGCCCCACAGATGGCGCAGCGCCACCGGCACCACCGGCACCGGCCGGCGCGCCAGGATCTTCATCACCCCGGCCTTGAAGGGCTGCAGGCTGCCGTCGCGGGTGATGCCGCCCTCGGGGAAGATGCACAGCAGGTCGCCACCGGCCAGCACCTGGTCGGCGGCCTCGAAGGCGGCGGCGTAGACCGCCGGGTTCTCGGCCTGCGGTGCAACCGGGATCGCCTTGGCCAGCCGGAACAGCCATCCCAGCACCGGCACCGCAAAGATGCGGTGGTCCATGATGAATCGCATCGGCCGCGGGCTGGCGGCCATCAGCAGCAGCGCGTCGACATAGCTCACATGGTTGCAGACCACGATGGCCGCGCCGCTCACCGGCAGGTGCTCGTCGCCGGTCACCTTGAAGCGGTAGAGGCAGCGTGTGAGCAAGAAGGCCACAAAACGCAGCAGGTACTCGGGCACCAGCAGGAAGATATAGACCCCCACCACCGCATTGAGCAGCGCGGTGGCCAGGAAGACCTCGGGCACCGTAAAGCCCGCGCCCAACAGCACGCCCGCACCCAGCGAGCTGACGACCATGAACAGCGCGTTCAGGATGTTGTTGGCGGCGATGATGCGGGCCCGGTGGCTGGGCAGGCTGCGCAGCTGGATCAGCGCGTACATCGGCACGCTGTACAGGCCGGTGCACAGCGCCAGCAGGGCCAGATCAGCCACCACTCGCCAGTGCACCGGCTGGGCCAGGAAAGCGCCCACGCCCTGGGCGGCGGCCGGCGGCAGGCCGCGCGAGGCGAAGTACAAATCGACCGCAAAGACGCTCATACCGATGGCGCCGGCCGGCACCAGTCCGATCTCGACATGGCGGCGCGAGAACACCTCGCACAGCAGCGCGCCGATGCCGATGCCCACCGAGAACACCACCAGCAGCAGCGAGGCCACATGCTCATCGCCATGCAGCACGGTCTTGGCGAAGGCCGGGAAATTGGCCAGAAACACCGCGCCAAAAAACCACATCCAACTGATGCCCAGCAGCGAGCGGAAGACCACCACATCCCGGCGCGCCAGCATCAGGTTGGCCCAAGTTTCGGTGAGCGGGTTCCAGTTGATCCGCAGGCCGGGGTCGGTGGCTGGCGAGTGCGGCACCTGCTGCGCCGCCCAGCGGCCCAGAAGGGCCACCGTCAGGCAGGCCAGCGCGACATAGCCGGCGCCCACCCCGGGCAACGCAATCAGCAGGCCGCCGGCCAGGCTGCCCAGCAAGATGGCGACGAAGGTGCCCATCTCCACCATGCCATTGCCACCGGTCAGCTCGCGCTCGCTCAGGTGTTGCGGCAGGTAGGCAAACTTCACTGGCCCGAACAGCGTGGAATGCAAGCCCATCAGGAACACGCAGCCCAGCAGCAGTGCGGCGTTGTGGGCCACAAAGCCCAGCGCGGCGGCGGCCATGATGAAGATCTCCAGGGTCTTGACCAGGCGGATCAGCCGCGACTTCTCCAGCTTGTCGGCCAATTGCCCACTGGTGGCCGAGAACAGCACAAACGGCAGGATGAAAAGCGCGCCGATCACCAGCCCGGCCAGGCCCTCAGGCAGCCAGGCCACGGGCAACTGGTAGGTGACCATCACGGTGAAGGCAAACTTGAACAGGTTGTCGTTGCCGGCGCCCAGGAACTGGGTCCAGAAAAATGGCGCAAAGCGGCGCTGGCGCAGCAGGGCGAACTGGTTGGGTTGGCTGTGGGCGGCGGCGGTGGACCTGCTGTCGGTGGCGTGGTGCACTTGGGTCTCTCGGGCGGGCGTGTGAACGAGCGGACTTTAAGCGGCGTTGAAACACCGCAACTGCCCTGGCGTTGGCAGCCGCCGAGTGACCGATAGCTGGAAGAATGCGGGGAACTCGTGGTGGGGTTGCGCGGGTTAGCGCATCGCCTTGGAAGCAGCGGCTTCAATCCACGCTTGCCCTTGCTGGCGGGCGAGACGCGCGAGTAACCGGTGCGGTTGTCTCGACCCGTCGGGTTTCAATCCACGCCCGCCATTGCTGGTGAGCGAGACGCAAGCAGACGCTGCGCAGCAATGACTTCCTCGAAGTCTCAATCCACGCCTGCCATTGCTGGCGGGCGAGACGCGGCATTGCAGGCCGGCCGGGATGCGTTGACGCGAGTTTCAATCCCCGCCCGCCATTGCTGGCGGGCGAGACCGTGCGGCTGGCTGTCAGGCCACCGCGTTCTGGACGTTTCAATCCACGCCCGCCATTGCTGGCAGGCGAGACGGCCGGTGGCCAGGTATCCACTGGGCACCCCGGACGTTTCAATCCACGCCCGCCATTGCTGGCGGGCGAGACCACAGCCAGCGCCTGACCGAGATCGAGGCCCACATGTTTCAACCCACGCCCGCCATTGCTGGCGGGCGAGACCTGCAAGCCGACCTCGACCGCGACCTGCCGAAGATGTTTCAATCCACGCCCGCCATTGCTGGCGGGCGAGACGGCCAAGGTCAGCGAGCCGCCGCCGCCGCCAGATGTTTCAATCCACGCCCGCCATTGCTGGCGGGCGAGACGTAATCACGTTTTTCTTCGCTGAACGTCGCATTGTTTCAATCCACGCCCGCCATTGCTGGCGGGCGAGACCCTCGCTTCGCCGCTCGGGCTGCTCCACCATCTTGTTTCAATCCACGCCCGCCATTGCTGGCGGGCG
>JANLZT010000449.1:0-2406 GCA_031366465.1 Betaproteobacteria bacterium
CGTGCTCGACGCCTTTGGCATCGTCAAAGACATGCGTGGCAATGCCAAGGCCCATACCGACGAGGGCGGCTACCGCACCAATGTCGACAAGGTTTTTGCCGCTGGCGACATGCGGCGTGGTCAGAGCCTGGTGGTCTGGGCCATCCGCGAGGGCCGCCAGGCCGCGCGCGAGGTGGACCACTGCCTGATGGGCAGCTCCAGCTTGCCGCGCTAGTACTCCGAGCCATAAGTTTCGGAACATGATGAAAACGATGAATTCGTTTGCCAGGCTAGGCGCAAACCACAGCCATAGCCTTTGCTATGGCGAGGATTTGCAACGACGCATGGCGGACGAAGACACGTTTTCATGTTTCGAAATTTGTGGGTCGGAGTACTAGGCGTTCCTTGCGGTGCATCAAGACTTCAACAAAGCAGATGTGACTTCTGGGCAACAGCGCTTTGACGCGCCGACCAGCCTTTCTAAACTGTATTGCGCCGCCCGTGCCCACAGCAAGGGCGGCGGCCCAAGCTCACCAACTGAAAGGGATGAAGACATGAAGATCAAGCAACTCACCAGCGCGGCCGCTCTGGCCGCCATGGCCGCCATGGCCATTTTGTCCGCCGCGCCGGCCCAGGCCGCCGACCTCTACGGCGGCGTCAGTGTCGGCGCGTCGCGGTGGCACATCAATGACCAGCCCGGCGTGGCCATCGACAAATCCGACACCGGCTACAAGCTGTTGTTGGGCGGCCAGTTCACGCCCAACTTCGGTGTCGAAGGCGGCTATGTCTCGCTCGGCAAGGCCAAGCTCAGCGGGGCCGGCGGCAACGGTGACGTCAAGGGCAGCGGCTGGTTCGTGGATCTGGTCGGCAGCATGCCCCTGTCAGCCAACGTGGCCTTGTTCGGCAAGCTCGGGGTCTTCAACGGCAAGGTCTCGGGCACCGCCACCGGTGTCAACACCAGCGACCGCGGCACCGATGTGAAGTTCGGTTTCGGCCTGAGCTATGCGCTGAGCAAGGCGGTTGACCTGCGCGGCGAATGGGAGCGTTACCGCTTCAATCTGTCAGGCGACAAGGGCGACGTCGATTTGCTCTCGGTCGGCCTGACCTTCAAGTTCTGAGCGCCCCAAGGCCGGCCCGAGCCGGCTGCCCCCAAGCCCGTGCCGACAGGGTCGTGCAGCGGGCTTTTTCATGGCCCGCCTGAATCAGTGCAATCCCCTAGAGCCGGGCGCGAGCGTGCGAGAATATTTTGATTGCCACTGCCCGGCCTGATGGGGCCGGCCCGCGCTGCATTGGCGCCCGGGCCCGGCTTCAAGACACCCCCTTGAGCACCGATGCCCTGATCGAGATCGACCACGTCAGCTTCGGCTATGACGAGCGGCGCATCATCCTCAACGACCTGAGCCTGCGCTTTGCGCGTGGCAAGGTGACGTCGGTGCTGGGCGGGTCGGGCTGTGGCAAGACCACCTTGCTGCGGCTGATTGCCGGGGTGCACGGTGTCAACGCCGGGCAGGTGGTGTTTGATGGCGAGCCGATCGACGTGCGCAACCGTGAGCAGCTTTACCGCTTGCGTCGGCGCCTTGGCATGTTGTTCCAGTTCGGTGCGCTGTTCACCGACCTGTCGGTGTATGACAACGTGGCCTTCCCGCTGCGCGAGATGACCGACCTGCCCGAGGCGATGATCCATGACATCGTGCTGATGAAGCTCAACGCGGTGGGCCTGCGCGGTGCTGCCAGGCTCAAGATCAGCGAGGTCTCGGGCGGTATGGCGCGGCGCATCGCGCTGGCCCGGGCGATTGCCCTCGACCCCGAGCTGATCATGTACGACGAGCCCTTTGCCGGCCTGGACCTGATCTCGATGGGCGTGGCGGCCAAGCTGATCCGCACCCTCAATGACGTGACCGGTGCCACCTCGCTGGTGATCTCGCACGATGTGCCCGAGTGCATGTCCATCAGCGACCATGTGGTGCTGATGGCCAATGGCGGGCGCATCGTGGCCCAGGGCACGCCGGCCGAGCTGATGGCATCCAACGAGCCGGAAGTGCGCCAGTTTGTGCGCGGTGAGCCCGACGGGCCGGTCAAGTTCCATTACCCGGCGCCCGAGATGGCCGACGACTTCGGCCTGGGCACGGCCGCCGGGGGTGGCCGTTGAACGCCATCGCCGCGCTGGGCGCCCGTACGCTGGGCGTGCTGCAGGGCTGGGGCCATGCGGCGCTGTTTTTTCTCGATCTGCTGCGGGTGCTGCCGCAGGCGCTGCGCCGCTTCGGCCTGGTGGTGGTGCAGATGCATGCCATCGGCAACCGCTCGCTGGTGATCATCCTGGCCTCGGGCCTGGCGGTGGGTTTTGTGCTGGCGCTGCAGATGTATTACGCGCTGGTGGCCTATGGCGCGGCCGAGTCCCTGGGGCTGGTGGTCAACCTCACGCTGGTG
>JANLZT010000499.1:0-2548 GCA_031366465.1 Betaproteobacteria bacterium
CCCCAAGCTGTTGACCGGCGGCCGGTCCATGTGGAGCACGGCCACCGGGCCATGGTTTTGGATGCTGACGGTGTTGCTCATGGTGAGCCTCTCTTGCCTTGGAGGGGGGTTGAACCGGGGCCGGCCGGGGCCACAGCGTAGTGGCCGAGCAGCGTAGCAGAAGGGCCCGGCAGCGCCAAACCATGTTTTCTAAAAAGCCCGGAACCTGGGGCAATCCCTAGTGGCAGCCAGGGAAAACCATAGCGTACCTGGGCTTCTATTTCGGCGCATGATCGCGCCGACCGCCGGTGCCATGCAGCACCGGCCGCAAGGAGACAACGGCTGTGCCTGCGCTCATTCCACCGCCTCTGCTGGGCCGCGTCAACGCCCCGCAAGCTGCCCCACCCGGCCTGGGCTGAGCACGCGCTGATGGGTGCCTACATCCTGCGCCGGCTGCTGGCGCTGATCCCCACCTTGATCCTGGCCAGCATCATCGTGTTTGTCACCATCCGGCTGATCCCGGGCGACGTGATCGACCTGATGCTGAGCCAGAACGACATCGGTGCCGACCGCCGCAGCCGCGACCAGCTGATCCACACCCTGGGGCTGGACCGCTCGATGCCCGAGCAATACCTGCGCTGGATAGTCGCCGTGCTGCAGGGCGACCTGGGCAACTCACTCTGGCGCGCCACGCCGGTGCTGCAAGAGGTGCTGGACCGCCTGCCTGTGACCTTTGAGCTGGGTCTGATGGCGCTGCTGATCGGCCTGCTGATCGCGCTGCCCATCGGCGTCTATTCGGCGATGCGGCAAGACACCGCCACCGACCTGGCCGCCCGCTCGACGTCGATCCTGTTGCTGGCGGTGCCCAATTTCTGGATGGGCACGATGGTGGTGGTGTTCCCGTCGATCTGGTGGGGCTGGTCACCCGAGGTCAACTATGTGAAGTTCAGCGACGACCCGGGGCAGAACTTCAAGCAGATGATCGTGCCGGCGCTGGTGCTGGGCACCTCACTCTCGGCCGTGACGATGCGCATGACCCGCACCATGATGCTGGAGGTGCTGCGCCAGGACTACATCCGCACCGCCTGGGCCAAGGGCCTGCCCGAGCGGGTGGTGGTGGTGCGGCATGCGGTGCGCAATGCGCTGATCCCGGTGGTCACGCTGATCGGCCTGCAGGCGCCGCTGCTGATCGGCGGGGCGGTGATCATTGAGCAGATCTTTGTGCTGCCCGGCATGGGCTTGATGATGCTGGACGCGGTGAACCAGCGCGACTATCCCGTCATCACCGGGGTGTTTCTGGTGGTGGGGGTGTCGGTGATGCTGGTCAACCTGCTGGTTGATCTGAGCTACGGCCTGCTCGACCCGCGCGTGAGGCACCAGTGAGGCAGCCATGAACAGCAGCACCCAGGCCAGCCAGGCGGCCCTGGCCACCGCAAGCGCCCTCGACCTGCCACCGCCGCGCAGCCCGCTGCGCATCTTCTTCTCGCGCCTGTTGCGCGAGAAACCGGTGGGCGCTGCTGCGGCGCTGCTGTTTTTGATCTTCGTGCTGTGCGGCACCTTTGCCGCTCAACTGGCGCCCTATGGCTTCAACGAGATCAACATGCTGGAGCGGCTGAAAGCGCCGAGCTGGCAGCACCCCTTTGGCACCGACAACCTGGGCCGCGACATGCTGTCGCGCTGCCTCTATGGCGCGCAACTGTCGGTGATCATCGGCCTGTCGGCGGCGGCGCTGGCCACCCTCTTCTCGGTGTTGATCGGCCTGCTCAGCGGCTACCTGGGCGGCCGGGTGGACATGATCGTGCAGCGGGTGGTGGACGCCTACATGTCCTTCCCCGAGCTGGTGATCCTGATCGCGGTGGTGTCGGTGGTGGGGCCGGGCATGTTCCAGATCATCGGCGTGCTCAGCCTGGTGCTGGGCATCGGTGGCTCGCGCATCATCCGCAGCGCGGTGGTCTCGGCGCGCGAGAACATGTATGTGCATGCCGCGCAGTCGATAGGCGCGTCCACCGGCCGGGTGTTGTGGCGCCATTTGCTGCCCAACATCATGCCGCCCATCATCGTGCTGTTCACCACCCGGGTGGGCGCGGTGATCTTGATCGAGTCCGGCCTGTCCTTCCTGGGCCTGGGCGTGCCGCCACCGGCCCCCACCTGGGGTGGGCTGCTGTCGGGCAGCGGCCGCACCTATATGTTCCAGGGGCCCTGGCTGGCGTTGGCGCCGGGGCTGTGCCTGACGGCGGTGGTCTATGCCACGAATGTGTTTGGCGATGCGCTGCGCGACCTGCTCGACCCGCGCATGCGCGGCTCGAAGTAACCCCTTCCAACGGAGACCTTGCGATGAAACGTCTGCTGCCCCGATACCGCTTGCGCACCGCCACGCTGGCCAGCGCACTGGCCCTGGCCTGGGCCACTGCCGGTGCCCAGGCCCTGGCCCCGGCGATGACCGAGAAGCCGCAATACGGCGGCACGCTCAACATCGGCATGATCTATGTGACGCTGGCCCCGCTGAGCTGGGACCCGGCGGACTGGACCTGGAAGTACAACCAGGACACCGGCCTGACGACCGAGAACC
>JANLZT010000528.1:0-2902 GCA_031366465.1 Betaproteobacteria bacterium
GTGTTTCGCGAGGAGGCCATCGTCGTGTCCAACAGTGCCCGCGACCTGCTGGTCAGCAGCGCCCTGGGCAGTTGGGACGATCACGGCAACCACCGCAATGTCTACACCCCCCAGGTCGCCTTTGGCGGCGTCTTCGTGGCCGCGCCGGCCGCTGCGGCGGTGCCCGAACCCGCAAGCCTGGCGCTGGTCGGCCTGTGCCTTGTCGGGCTCCGGCTGACCCGGCGCAACAGCGCCTGAGCGCAGCGCCGCCAGCGCGATTTCTGCACGCGCCGGCATGGCGGCGTTGCGCTCGCACCTGTCGAGCGCTCAGACGCTCAGGCCAGGTGGGCGGCGGCCAGCAGCTCCCGGGTGTAGGCCTGCTGCGGTGCGTCGAACAGCGCCAGGGTCTCGCCTTCTTCGATCACCTCGCCGCTCTTCATCACCATCACCCGGTGGGCCATCGCCTGGATCACGGCCAGGTCGTGGCTGATGAAGATATAGCTCAGGCCGTGGCGTTGCTGCAGCTCGGCCAGTAGGGCCAGCACCTGCTGCTGCACCGACACATCCAGCGCCGAGGTGGGTTCGTCCAGCACCAGGATCTCGGGCTCCAGCACCACCGCCCGGGCGATGGCGATGCGCTGGCGCTGGCCGCCCGAGAACTCATGCGGGTAGCGCTGCAGCACGCCGTGCACGCCCTGGCGGGCCGACAGGCCCACCTCGTCGAGCATCGCCAGCACCTTGGCCTCGCGCTCGGCGGTGCTCAGCCCGGGCTGGTGCAGGGCCAGGCCCTCGCCGACGATCTGGCCCACCGTCATGCGCGGCGACAGGCTGCCAAAGGGGTCTTGCAGCACCACTTGCAGGCGCTTGCGCATCGCCCGCAGGGTGGCTCGGCTGGCGTTGTCGATGCGCACACCACCCACCGCCACCTGGCCGGCGGCGATGGGCTGCAGCGCCAGCAGCGCCATGCCCAGGGTGGTCTTGCCCGAGCCCGATTCACCGACGATGCCCAGCGTCTCGCCGCGCCGCAATTGCAGCGTGGCTTGCTTGACGGCATGGAAGGCGCGCTTGCCGAACCAGCCGGTGGCGATCTCAAAACTGACGCGCACCGCATCGGCCGCCACCAGCACAGTCGCGTCGGCTGCCACAGCCTGCACCACCCGCTGCGGCCGGGTCGCCAGCAGGCGCTGGGTGTAGGGGTGCTGGGGCTGCGCAAAGACCTCGGCGGTGCGGCCGGTCTCCACCAGCACGCCGCGTTCCATCACGCCGACCCGGTCAGTGAAGCGCTGCACCAGGTTCAAGTCATGGGTGATGAACAGCAGGGCCATGCCCAGCTCGCGCTGCAACTCGTCCAGCAGGGCCAGGATCTGGGCCTGGATGGTCACGTCCAGCGCGGTGGTGGGCTCGTCGGCGATCAGCAGCTTGGGGCGGCAGGCCAGCGCCATCGCGATCATCGCGCGCTGGCGCTGGCCGCCTGACAACTGGTGCGGATAGCTGTCGATGCGGCGCTCGGGCTCGGGGATGCCGGTGCGGGCCAGCAGTGCGATGGCCCGGCTGCGGGCGGCGGCCGGGGTCATGGCCTCGTGCAGCACCAGCACCTCGATGATCTGGTTGCCCACCGTGTAGAGCGGGTTCAGCGCGGTCATCGGCTCCTGGAAGATCATGCCGATCCGGGCGCCGCGCAGGGCCTGCATCTGGGCCTCGCTGCGCTGCATCAGATCGATGCCCTCGAAGCGGATCACGCCGCTGCTGGTGGCCGCATCCACCAGGCGCAGGATGCTCAGCGCGGTGATCGACTTGCCCGAGCCGGACTCGCCGACCAGCGCAAATTTCTCGCCAGCCGCGATCGCAAACGAGACCTGGTTGACGACGGTCGCGGCACCAAAGCGCACGCTCAGGCGGTCGATCTGCAGCAGCGCTGGCGACGCGCTCATGACTTGCGGGTATCAAAGGCATCGCGCAGCGCATCGCCGATGAAGGTCAGCAGCAGCATCGTGATCACCAGCAGCGCAAAGGTGGGCACGATGATCCACCAGGCGTCCAGGTTGGCCTTGCCCTGCTGCAGCAGCTCACCCAGCGACGGCATTGATGCCGGCACGCCCAGGCCCAGGAAATCCAGCGAGGTCAGCGCCAGGATCGCCGCGCTCATGCGGAAGGGCAGGAAGGTGATCACCGGCGTCATCGAGTTGGGCAGCACATGGCGCCAGATGATCTGGGCGTTGGACAGGCCCAGCGCCCGCGCCGCCTTGACATGGTCGAGCGCCCGGTTGCGCAAGAACTCGGCCCGCACATAGTCGGACAAGCCCATCCAGCCCCAGGCGCTGAGCAGGATCAGCAGCAGGCCCAGGCTGGGCTGGAAGATCGAGGCAAAGATGATCAGCAAGAACAGCTCGGGCACCGCGCCCCAGATCTCGATCAGGCGTTGCAAGGTCAGGTCGATGCGGCCGCCAAAGTAGCCCATCAGCGCGCCGATCAACACCCCCAGCGCGGTGCCCACGGCGGTGAGCGCGATGCCAAACCAGATGCTGACGCGGAAGCCATAGACCAGCCGCGCCAGCATGTCGCGGCCCTTGGCATCGGTGCCCAGCCAGTTGTAGCGATTGGGCCTGCCGGGCGAGATCTGCTTGGCGAAGTAGTCGATGCTGTCGGCCGAGTGCGGGTTGGGTGCGCCCAGCGCCCAGTTGCCGGGCTGGGCCAGGCGCTGCACCAGGAAGGGGTCTTTCCAGTCGGCGGGGGTCAGGAAATCGCCGCCCAGGGTCTTCTCCGACGGGTTGCTGATCGCCGGGAACCACCATTGGCCGTCGATGCGGGCGATGAAGGGCTTGTCATTGCTGACCAGCTCGGCCGCGCTGGTAAGCAGCAGCAGGGCCGCAAACAGCCACAGCGACAGCGGGCCTAAGCGGTTGCGCTGGAAGCGTGCCCAGGC
>JANLZT010000544.1:0-2730 GCA_031366465.1 Betaproteobacteria bacterium
CCAATGAACGACGACAACACCCCCGTGCTGGTGGGCTGCGGCCAGATCACCCAGCGTGAGCCCGACCCCCGCGCCGCCGCTGCACCGCTGGCCTTGATGACTATTGCCGCCCGGCTGGCGGCCGACGACAGCGGCGCCGGCCAGGCCCTGCTGCAGGCGCTGGACACGGTGGCGGTGATCCGGCTGTTCGCCGACACCAGCCCGCGCTTTGCCTGCCCCTTTGGCCGCTACGCCAACCCGCCGCTCACGCTGGCCCGCAGCCTGGGCGCCGGCCAGGTGCGACGCCACATCTACACCCACCCCGGCGGCAACATGCCGCAGTACTGCCTGAACCGGCTGGCTGAAGGCGTGACCCGGGGCGAGGTGGGCGCCGCGTTGATCGTCGGCGCCGAGGCCCTGGCCACCCAAAAGGCGGCCCAGCGCGCCGGCATCACGCTGGATTGGCAGGACGACCCCGGCGGCGGCTTCGAGCCCTGGGGCGTGGCCACCCGCGGCTGGTCGGATGTGGAAGAACGCCACGGCGCCCGCGCCGCGATCTATGCCTACCCGATGTTCGAGAACGCGATCCGCGGCGCGCTGGGCCGCAGCATCGCCCAGCACCAGCAGGCGATGGGTGAGTTGCTGGCGCGCTTGGCCGCTGTGGCTGCGGCCAACCCGCTGGCCGACCGGCGTGCCGGCTACAGCGCGGCGCAGATCGCCACCGCCGGGCCGGGCAATGCCACCATCGCATCCCCCTACACCCGGCTGATGAGCGCCAATGCCTACATCGACCAGGGCGCGGCGCTGATCCTCACCAGCGTGGGCATGGCCCGGCGCCTGGGCGTGTTGCCAGAAAAATGGGTCTATCTGCACGGCTGTGCCGATGCGCATGACCACTGGTTCATCAGCGACCGGCGCGACTACCACTCGTCACCGGCCATGCAGGCGGTGTTTGCGCAAGCGCTGCAGATGGCCGGCGTCAGCCTGGCCGAAATCGCCGCTTTCGACATCTACAGTTGTTTTGCGTCTGCGGTGGAGGTGGCCTGCCAATCACTCGGCCTGGCCCCCGACGACCCGCGCGGCCTGACCGTGACCGGCGGCCTGCCCTACTTCGGCGGGCCGGGCAACAACTACGTCACCCACGCCATCGCCGAGATGATGAACCGCCTGCGCGCCGCGCCCGGCCAATACGGCCTGGTCACCGCCAATGGCAACTACCTGACCAAGCATTCGGCCGGGGTGTATTCGACGACACCGCCCCGCCGGGCCTTTGCGCCGGCCGACCCGGCCACCCTGCAGGCCGAGTTGGACCGCGTGCCGCATCCGCGCATCCAAGCCCTGGCCAGCGGCGCGGCCCACGTCGAGACCTGGACCGTGATGCACGACGCCCGGGGCCCCACCGGCGCCATCGTGATCGGCCGGCTGGCCGATGGCGCCCGCTTTCTGGCCAACACCCCCACCGATGCCGGCCTGCTGGCCGAGTTGCAGGCCAACGAGCAACTCGGGCGCGCCGGCCGGGTGCACAACGACGGCCAGCGCAACACCTTCGTGCCGGCCTGAGCCTGGCCGGCCGGCAGCCACACGACGGTAGCGCTCCCGTCTGCCTAGAATGTGTCATGGCCACCGCCCCCGCTCCACCCCGCAAGACCCGGCGCGGCAGCGGCGCCGTCACGCTGCACGATGTGGCCAAGCTGGCAGGGGTGGCGCCGATCACCGCCTCGCGGGCCCTCAACACCCCCGGCCAGGTCTCGGCCGAGGTACTGAGAAAGGTCAGCGATGCGGTGGCCCGCACCGGCTATGTGCCCAACCGCCTGGCCGGCGGCCTGGCGTCCACCCGCAGCCGGCTGGTGGCAGCGGTGGTGCCCACCATCGCCGGCCCGGTGTTTCTGGAGACGGTGCAATCGCTGACCGAGGCGCTGGCCGAGCACGGCTACCAGGTGATGCTGGGCCAGGCCGGCTACACCGGCAGCCGCGAGGACGCGCTGCTCGACGCCATCATCGGCCGCCGGCCCGACGGCATCGTGCTGACCGGCATCCTGCACTCCGACCAGGGCCGGCGCCGCCTGCTGGCCTCGGCCATCCCGGTGGTCGAGACCTGGGACTTGACGCCCACGCCCATCGACATGCTGGTCGGCTTCTCACACTTGGACGTGGGCCGAGCGGTGGCGGCATTCCTGCATGCCAAGGGCCGGCGCCGGCTGGCGGTGGTGTCGGGCGACGATGAACGGGCCAGCCGCCGGCTGGGCGCATTCCGCTCAGCCGCCCAGGCCCTGGGGCTGGCCCAGGTGCCCAGCGTGGTGGTGCCGGCGCCCACCACGCTCAAGAGCGGCCGGCGCGCGCTGGCCGAGTTGCTGCAATCGGCGCCCGAGACCGACGCGGTGTTCTGCAGCTCCGACCTGCTGGCCCTGGGGGTGATGACCGAAGCCCAGGCCAGCGGCCTGGCCGTGCCCGGCCGCCTGGCAGTGGTCGGCTTTGGCGACCTTGAATTTGCCGCCGACCTGCACCCCGCGCTGACCAGCGTGCACATCAACGGCGGGGCCATCGGCCGCCAGGCGGCGCGCTTCATCATCGAGCGCGCCGAGGGCCGCAGTGTGGACCCGCGGGTGATCGACATCGGCTTCTCCATCGTCGACCGCCAAAGCGCCTGATCCGGGTTAACACTTAGCGTTTTCGGCTTGATCCCGAACTTTGGCAGCGCTACCATTCGCTTCAATTTGGTAGCGCTACCTATTTCGCTTCTGCGACTACCTA